>JBEIQU010000054.1:0-8658 GCA_040376355.1 Prochloraceae cyanobacterium
GCCGCGTTGGCCACCACCACGATCACCTCATAGGGGGCAATGGCCGTGGGCCAGCAGATGCCGTTGGCGTCGTGGTGCTGCTCCACGGCGGCCTGGGCCAGCCGCGACACCCCGATGCCATAGCAGCCCATCCACAGGGGCTCCTCCTGGCCGGCCTCCGTGGTGAAGGTGGCCTCGAGGGCGGCGGAATACTTACGGCCCAGCTGGAAGATGTGGCCCACCTCGATGCCGCGGCTGGCCTCCAGCCGCTGGGCGGGATCGTGCAGGCAACGGTCGCCGGGCTGGGCGGAGCGCAGATCGAGGCTGTCCGGGGCCGCGCACAGCGCGCCCCAGCTCGCCCCCACCAGGTGACGATCCATGGTGTTGGCTCCGCACACAAAGGCCTCCAGGGCGGTGGCGGTGACATCCGCCAGACGCAGGAAGCGGGGTTGCCAGCTGCGGGCCCCCGCCAGGGCCCCATCGGGCAGCTGCGGGCCGAGATAACCGAAGGGCAGCGTGGTGAGGCCCTCGCGCTGGGCCGCCTCTTGCGTGAGGGGGCCCAGCTCCAGCAGGGGTCCGTGGTCGGCGCCGCACCGGGCGGTCACCGCATTGGCCAGCTTCACCTCATTGAGCTGCTGGTCGCCCCGCAGGCTCACCAGCAGGGGCTGCTGGCACCCGTCCTCGAAGCGGGCCAACAGCAGCAGCACCTTCACCACCTGGGTGGGATCGATCCCATGGGCCTGGCTTAGCTGCTCGATGCTGCTGGCCCCCGGGGTGTCCAGGGCCTCGCCGGCTCCGGCGCTGCAAGGCCCTGAGGGCAAGGGCCGCGCCTCGGGGGCCAAGGACACGGCCCGCTCCTGGTTGGCCGCATAGGAGCCATCGCCACTGGCCAGGATCAGGTCTTCGCCGGCATCGGCGGTGACCATGAACTCCTGGCTGGCGGAGCCGCCGATGGCACCGCTGTCGGCCTCCACCGCCACGGCCCGCAGGCCGCAGCGGCTAAAGATGCGCCGGTAGGCCTGGTCCATGGCGCCATAGGTCTGCCGCAGACAGGCCTCATCGGCGTGGAAGGAATAGGCGTCCTTCATGATGAATTCGCGCCCCCGCATCAGACCAAAGCGCGGCCGAATCTCATCGCGGAATTTGGTCTGGATCTGATACAGGTTCACCGGCAGCTGCCGGTAGGAGCGGAGCAGGTCGCCCGCCAAGGCCGTGATCACCTCCTCATGGGTGGGGCCGAGCCCCAGCTCCCGGCCCTGGCGATCCTCCAGGTGGAACATGATCCCCTCGCCGTCGGTGTAGCCGGCCCAGCGGCCACTGCGCTGCCAAAGCTCCGCCGGCTGCAGCTGCGGCAGCAGCGTCTCCAGGGCACCGGTGGCATTGAGCTCCTCCCGCACGATGGCGGAGATCTTCTGCAGCACCCGCCACAGCAGGGGCAGATAGGCATAGATGCCACTGCCCACCCGGCGGATGTAACCGGCCCGGAGCAGCAGCTTGTGGGAGGGGATCTCCGCCTCGGCCGGGTCATCCCGGAGCGTCACCAGCATCAGGCGGGAGACGCGCATGGGACCCTGGGCAAACGGTGAGGCCGGAAGCTACCACCGAGGTTTCTCGCCCGCTTGCGACAACCGCCTGAGAAAGCGCCACATCAACGCCGGAAAAGAACAGAAAATTCCAATCCTTCAGAGAAAACCCTGCTAGGTTCCGCCAACGATTCCCGACTGTCGCAGTTCAATCTCATGAGCACCCATGCAATGACGTCTGGCCCGATGGCGTCTGGTTTGGGTGCAGGTTTGGGTGGCGCCTTCGGGGCCGTGCTGGGCTCCGCCGCCGAAGCGGCCGCCAACAGCGCCGAATCCGCGGAGAACCTGATCGGCATCGATGAGGTGCAGCGCAGCCTCAACCGCTCGCGCGCGTCGGTCTACCGCTACACCAACACCGACCCGCGCAATCTCAACCCGCCGTTTAATCCCCGCAAGCTCAATCCGGAATACAGAAGCGACCAGAAAGAGCCGCTGATGTTCCACCCCAACGAGGTGGCCCGCTTTGCCCGCGACGTGCTGCGGATCAAGGAGGTCACCGTTGAGGTGCTCAACTCCCCCTCCACCGCCACCCAGCAGCTGCTGACCTCGATCCTGGAGGAACTGCGCACCATCCGTGGTCTGCTGAGCAGCACCCGTTCGAGCACCAGCGACCTCGATGCCCGCCGCGAACAGCACGACCAGGCACGGCCCGCCGCGTAGCTAGGGTGGAGGTGGCCCAGATGGGCCGTTACAGCATGGAATCCGACTCTTCAGACCCCCCTCCCCGAACCAGCGCTC
Source organism: Prochloraceae cyanobacterium (assembly GCA_040376355.1). Classification (GTDB taxonomy): domain Bacteria; phylum Cyanobacteriota; class Cyanobacteriia; order PCC-6307; family Cyanobiaceae; genus Vulcanococcus. The sequence goes on from JBEIQU010000054.1 coordinate 2,301, forward strand.
TGAGCCCGATCACCGACGGCAGCGGTGAAACCGGCGAGGAGCCCTACCGTTCGAACAGCCTCTTCCACACGGCAGCACCGCTGTTGGGGGTCCTGCTGGGTCTCTGCACGCTGACGCTGCCGCTGGCCTGCGTGATCAGCGACCGCAGCGCTGCACCCACGCCTGCGGGGCTGGCCCAGTCCGTCGCCCGCCCCTGAGCGGTTGCTCAGGACAGCCGCCTCAGGCGCGTCGCTGCAGCAGGAACCCTTCAAACCCCAGGGCCTGGAACACCCGGGCTGGATCCCCAAAGCCGGCCGCATTCACCAGGCTGGTGAGCCGCGCCAGGCCGATGGGATGCAGGCCCTGGTTCGAGGTCCCGGGCTGGGCGGCCAGGCCACTGGCCTGCTGGAAGCCACCCCAGGCGGCCTCCAACTGCCCCTCCAGGGAGGGGAGGCTGGTCTGCATCAGATCCACCAGCACCAGCTGCGCTCCCGGCTGCAGGGATCGGGCCAAGGCGGTGAGAAAGGCCAGCTTGCTGCCGTCATCGGGCAACGACTGCAACACCAGCACCGACAGGGCACCGGCGTAGCGGCCGGCGATGCCGGGCTGGTCCACGAGGGCCTCCACGGTGGTGTGGCGCCAGTCGATGGCGGCCTGATCGCCGAGCCGCTGGCGCGATTCCTGCAGCATCTCGTCGCTGGGGTCGATGGCGGTGAGGCGCCAATCGGGCCGCTGGGCCACGGCCTCCACCAATTCAGCGCCGGTGCCGCAGCCCGCCACCAACACCTCCGCCCCAGCCGCCGTCGCCACCGGTGACGCCGCCAGCAGGGCCACCGCCAGCCGCGCCAGGCTGCCGTAGCCGGGGATCACCTGGCTCTGAAGCCGCTCGTAGCCCGCTGGATTCAAGGCCTTCAGCCAAGGGAACCCCAATGCTACGGACGGTCCCAGGCGACTCCAGGCCCCAGCCAGCCTGCTTTTGATGTCAGCCTGCCGGTTGATCAGCGGAAACCGGCCGCGGCCAGGTAAGTTTGTCGGCGCCGAAGATCCCCCGCCCGACCGTGCCCACCATCCGTTTCGAACAGGAAGGCCAGCAGGTCGGTTGCATCGAGGGCGCCAATCTGCGCAAGGCCGCCGTCGATGCCGGCATCAACCCCTACAAAGGGCTGAACAACCTCAACAACTGCGGTGGCGTTGGCCAGTGCGGCACCTGTGTGGTGGAGGTGGTGGAGGGCATGCAGAACCTGTCCCCCCGCAGCGATGTGGAGCAGGTGTACCTGGCGGATCGGCCCGCCAACTACCGCCTCAGCTGCCGCACCAGCGTCAACGGCGACGTCACCATCCGCACCCGTCCCCAGGGCGGCGTGGGCAAAGGCTCCAACAGCCTGGTGGGTGCGCTGAAGTCCCTGATCGGCAAGTGAGCCCCGGGGTGTGAGCCAGCCTCCCCTGCGCCTTTACAGCTATCCCGCCTGCGGCACCTGCCGCAAAGCCCTGCAATGGCTTGCCCAGCAGGACTTTTCTGTGCAGGCCGGATCCCTCGAGCTGGTGGACATCACCCGCACACCCCCCAGCCCCGCCGAGCTGCGCCAGGCGATGGCGGCCGTGGGGCGCAAGCGCCTGTTCAACACCAGCGGCCAGAGCTACCGGGCCCTGGGCAGCGCCGCGGTGGCGGCCCTGGACGATGACCAAGCCATTGCCGCCCTGGCCGCCGATGGCAAGTTGATCAAACGGCCCTTCGCCATCACCGCCAGCGGTGCCGTGCTGGTGGGCTTCAAGCCGGAGGAGTGGCAGGCGGCGCTGGGCTGAGGGCTTCAGCCGGGGTGGTGAGCTCATCGAGCTCCTCCATCAACGCATCGATGCCGGCGCGGTTCATCTGGGCCAGGTAGTTGAGCTTGAGCTGCTGCAGCAGGGTCACCAGCAGCTGCTGGCTGCGCTGCAGGGTGCCCCCCTGCTCCAGGCCCGCCGCCAGTTCCTCCCAGAAGCGATCCCCGAAGCGCTGCAGCAACTCCACCTGCCGCTCGTCGCTCTGGGCCAGCCGCTGGGCGGTACCGCGGGCCAGGTCGATCAGGCTGTCCACCATGCCGCCAGCCACCTGGCGGCTGAGCAGGGGCGGGAGCACAGCGCCACCGGGCACATCCCGCAGGCTCTGCTGCAGGGCATGGCCCAGCAGCGACTGCAGCTCCGGCGCCAACCGCGGGGTCACCTCCCCCAGCAGCAACGGGCCCCACAGCTTCACCAGTTCCAGCAGCTGCTGCTCCTCGCTGACGCTGACGCTCTGATGGCTGCGCAGGCTGCGGATCCAGCGCGGCCACTGGGGCGAGCGGATCAGCGACTGGGTGCCATCCACCAGCTGCAGGGCCAGCACCTCGAACAATTCCAGGGCCAGCAACGACACCACGGCGCGGCTCACCGCCGCCCGCAGCGGTTCGATGTTGATCAGGCGGGCCTGGCTGAGGCGCTCCACCACCGGCACCACCCGCAGCCAGCACCAGAAGGGCAACAGCAGCGGCAGGTCGATCCAACGCCGCAGCAGGGCATCGCGCCAGCTCAGGCCTGGGAAGCGGCGCCGCAGCCGCACCATCCGCAGCAGGATGTCGAGGGCGAAGACGCTCTGGAACAGCAGCAGGTCGGTGCGCCAGAAGTGGTCGGTGGGCCTGCCGTTTTCATCGATCGCACGCCAATAGCTGGTGGACACCAGCGGCAGCACCTGCTGGCGCCAGAAGCGGCGCTCCTGCTGCCAGCCGTGGCGAGCCAGCCAGCCCTCGCTTAGCAAGCGATCGGCGGACTGCTTGGCCGAATCCAGGCCGGCCTGCTGGCGCAGGCGATTTTTCAGCTTCTCGAGGGTGCCGCTGTTGCCGGAGGCGGCGAAGGGGTTTTCGTTGAGCATCTCCACCGTCAGCTCCACCTGGCGGCGGCGCAACGGGGCGGTGACCGCCGCGGGCTCACCGGCCAGCAGGGCGCGGTCGAGCTGCTGAAAGGAGGCCAGATACAGCTGGGTTTCGCGGTGGGGCTCAATGCCCTTGACCGGGTCATAGAGCGGAGTGATGTCCGGCAGCAGGGGCAGGGGCACCACCAGCGGCATCTGGGGCAGCGGTGTGAGGTTGCGCTGCAGCCAGAAGGTGCGCAGGGGCACGTAGCTGATGTCGAACAGCACCCACAGCAGGTTGAGGGCCGCCCAGAGGGCGACCGCCCGATCCCAGTGCAGCCAGAGCCGCGAGGCCGTGACCCTCTGGGTCGACAACCAACGCGGACGAACCATCGGATGACGCGGGCAACGGCCCTAATCTGCCTGACTTGCAACCGCTGGCCAGGCCCCCGTTGTCACCCGAAGAACCCTCAACCGCCGGTCAGCCCCAACCTGAGAACCCGCCCAAGCCCCACGCCAACCACGATCCGGAAAGCCCATGGGTGTTCTGGCGGGGGGTGCTGATCACGCTGGGGGTGGCCCTGGGGGTGCGGCAGCTGCTGCTGGAGGCCCGCTACATCCCCTCCGGCTCGATGCTGCCGGGCCTGCAGATCCAGGACCGGCTGCTGGTGGAGAAGCTCACCTTCCGCAACCGTCCGCCCCAGCGCGGCGAAATCGTGGTGTTCCATGCGCCCCACCATTTCGATCCGGTGCTGCGGGCCGGCCGCGAGGTGGGGCCCTTGCGCTGCCTGGTGGTGAACCTGCCGCTGATCAATGGCATCCCGGGCCTGCAGGAGCCCGCCTGCGACGCTTACATCAAACGGGTGGTGGCCGTGCCGGGCGACCGGGTGGTGATCAACCCCCGCGGCCAGGTGCAGGTGAACGGCCGCTGGCTGCGGGAGCCCTACGTGGCCAACTACTGCCCGGTGGATGAGCAGGGGATGGGTCCCTGCCGCACCCTGAATGCCGTGGTGCCCCCTGGCCACGTGCTCACCCTGGGGGACAACCGCGGCAACAGCTGGGATGGGCGTTTCTGGCCCGGTGGCCCCTTCCTGCCCCACAGCGAGATCATCGGCCGCGCCTTCTGGCGCTTCTGGCCCCTGGGCACCTCCGGCCCCCTGCAGACCCCCGATCCCCTGGCTACACCGGCGGCCCCTGCCAAAGCTCCGGGTTGAGACCGGTGGCCACCACCCGGCCGCTGAGCTCCGCCCCGGCGAGGGGCTGATTGGCCGCGAGGGGCGTCCAGGGGTCGTCGCTGGCCCGCCAGGGCTGGGCTGGATCGAACAACAACCAGCGGCGGCTGCCGGGCTGCAGCCGCGGCGGCTCCAACCCGAGCAGGGCTGCAGGGCCGAAACACAGGGCCTGCCACAGCTGGGCTGGGGTCCAGCCGGCGCCCACCACCAGCTCCCGCCACAGGCACGGCAGCACGAAGCGATGGCCCGCCACCCCGGGCTTGCGTTGATCCAGCGGCAGCAACTGCTCCTCGGGATCCAGGGGCTGATGGTGCACCGCCACGGCGCTGATCAACCCCTCGGCCAGGGCCCGTTGCAGCGCCGCCCGATCGCCGGGGTTCCCCAGGGGGGGCACCACCCGCCAGCCCTCCGCCAGGGGGTCCAGGGCCGCCGCGTCCGCCAACAGATGCCACCAACACACCGTGGCTTCCGGCCGCTCCTGCGGGGGCAGGGCGGCCAGCAGCTCCAGGGCCGCGGCCGTGGACAGATTCATCAGCTGCAGGCGCAGGCCGGCATGGTTGCGGGCCAGGGCCAGCAGGCTCTGCAGCGGCACCGTTTCGCTGACCACCGGATCGGGGGGCCACCCCGCCCGCAGGGCTGCCACCCCTTCGCGCACAAAGCCGTTCTGGCTGAGGGCGGCATCGCGGGGGGCCAGCAGCAGAGGGGCCTGACCGAATTCCCCCAGGCTCAGGCCACGCTCCAGGAGGGGCAGGGGTGGACAGCCCTCCCCCTCCGCCAGGCCGATGGCACCGGCCGCCAGTTGATCACCATGGCCCGCCAGCTCCTGACCGTCGCCACCGCGGCTGAAACTGCCCCACAGCAACCACTGCAGGGCACCGCCCGCGCTCAGGGGCTGGAGCCGCTCCGGGCGGTCACGCCAGCTGCGGGCGCGGGGCAACAGGGCCACGGTGCCGTAGCCGGCGGCGATGGCGGAGCGCTCCAGGCTCGCGAGGGTCTCGGCGGTGCCGAGCCAGGGATCCTCCAGCTGGGAATGGGGATCCACAAGGCATGGAGCCAGGAGCCAGCCCTCCGCCCGCAGGGGTGTCAGGCCGAGGCTGGCGGCCCGCTGCCGCGCCGCCTCCCCCTGGGCCCCGTAGGCCCCCGCCTCCAGCAGCACCGCGGTGACCACGGGCGGCTGGTCGGGCCCCTCCAGCAGCTGAACCTGCTCCAGCAGCAGGGCGGGGGGGGCAGCGGAACTCACAGGGCGCCGGCGGCGGTGCGATCGAGAACACCCCCAAGATGGGTCGTCTGGTTCAGACAGACCACCACCGGCGGCTGATCGGCCCCCTGGGGGTAATCAATCACCGTCACGCCACCATTGCCCTGCTTCACCGCCCAGATGTCCGCAGGGGCGAGCCCCAGCAGGGCGCAGAGAATCGTTTTGTTGACGGCGTCATGGGCCACCACCAGGGCGGTTTCGTGGTCGTCCAGGCCGGCGGCGATGCGGTTCCAACCACGCAGGGAGCGATCCCAGACGTCGTGGATGGTTTCGCCATCCGGCATCTGCACCGTCTCCGGGGCCCGTTTCCAATCCGCCAGTAGGGCACCCCACTCGGCGGCGATCTCCTGCTCCAGCCGCCCCTCCCAATGACCATGGCCGATCTCCACCAGGTCGGAGACGCTGGTGAGGGGCACCCCGGGGTGGTGACGCAGGATGCCCTCCGCCGTCTGGCGGGGCCGGGCCATCGAGCTGCTGTAAGCCCGATCGAAGCGCACGCGGCTCAGAAACGCGCCGGCGGCTGCGGCCTGGGCATGGCCGTTGCTGTTGAGGGGGATGTCGATCTGGCCCTGGAAGCGCCCCTGACGGTTCCAATCGGTTTCGCCATGGCGCACCAACAGCAGGCGCGGGCCAGGCCCCTTGGCCGGCAGATGGCCAGCACACACCTCGCCGTGCAGGTGGGTGGTGCCATTGAGGGATTCGATCTGCACGCTGAAGGGGCGCCCTGCCCCCGGCTCGGCCGGGCTCACATTCAGCACCGACAGGGAGGCGTTATCCAGACGTAGCCGCCGGAACCCCGAAGCCGGCAGATCCAGCAACGCCAGCAGCAGGCAGCGCAGGATGGCGTTGTGGCCCACCACCAGCACGGTCTGCCCCTGGGGGGCGCCGGGGTCATGGGCCGCCAGCAACCGGGCCGCGAAGCGCTGGGCCTGGGCCATCAACTCCGGAATCGGCTGGTAACTGCTGCCGTCGGCGCGCTGCAGCTGCAGGGCTTCGGGCTGCTCACGCCACAGCCGGTGCTGCTCC
>JBEIQU010000119.1:0-5471 GCA_040376355.1 Prochloraceae cyanobacterium
AGCCCCGCAGCGGCAAGCCCTACGCGCGCTGCCCCCGGGCCCTGGCCCAGAAGGCCCTGGATTACCTGGGCTCCACCGGCCTGGCGGACACCGCCTTCTTCGGCCCTGAGCCGGAGTTCTTCATCTTCGACGACGTCCGCTACAAGAGCACCAACGGCTCCAGCTTCTACGCCGTTGATTCGATCGAGGCCCCCTGGAACACCGATCGGGTGGAGGAGGGCGGCAACCTCGCCAACAAGATCCAGCTCAAAGAGGGTTACTTCCCCGTAGCGCCCAACGACACCCTGCAGGACATCCGCAGCGAGATGCTCCTGACCATGGGATCCCTGGGGGTGCCCATCGAGAAGCAGCACCATGAGGTGGCCACCGCCCAGCACGAACTCGGCATCAAGTTTGCTGAGCTGATCAGCGCGGCCGACAACGTGATGATCTCCAAATACGTGGTGCGCAACGTTGCCAAGAAGTACGGCAAGACCGCCACGTTCATGCCCAAGCCGATCTTTGCCGACAACGGCAGCGGCATGCACGTGCACCAGAGCCTCTGGAAGGGCGGCCAGCCCCTGTTCTGGGGTGAAGGCACCTACGCCAACCTCTCCCAGACCGCCCGCTGGTACATCGGTGGCCTGCTGAAGCACGCCCCCAGCTTCCTGGCCTTCACCAACCCCACCACCAACAGCTACAAGCGCCTGGTGCCGGGCTTCGAAGCCCCCGTGAACCTGGTGTACTCCCAGGGCAACCGCTCCGCTGCCGTGCGCATCCCACTCACCGGCATGAACCCCAAGGCCAAGCGCCTCGAGTTCCGTTCCGGTGACGCCCTCTCCAACCCCTACCTGGGTTTCGCGGCGATGTTGATGGCCGGCATCGACGGCATCAAAAACCAGATCGATCCGGGCGACGGCACCGACGTGGACCTGTTCGAACTCTCCGCCGAGGAGCTGGCCAAGATTTCCACCGTTCCCGCCTCCCTCAACGGTGCCCTGGAGGCCCTCAAGGCTGACCACGAGTACCTGCTGGCCGGTGGTGTCTTCACCGAAGACTTCATCGACAACTGGATTGCCCTCAAGTACGAGGAGGTGCAGCAGCTGCGCCAGCGGCCCCATCCCCACGAGTACACGATGTACTACGACGCCTGATCGCGTCAGACCTCCATTGCCCCGGCCCCGGCCGGGGCTTTTTTGTGACAGGCCGGATCAGCGGTGACGCAGCTGGGCCAGGGCACTGTCATGCAGCCGACGCTCCTGGGCATGGCGGTGCGCCCAGGCCTGCTCCTGGGCATGCACGTCCGGCGCTTCGCTGCCATCCCCGGTGCGCTGGCGCAGGGCGATCACCGGTTCATGGCGCCGTTGCCGCTGTTGCCGGGCCCGCATCCAGTCGACGAAGGAACGGGTTTCCGAAGGCGATGCACTGGCCATGGGGTCTCCTGTCTCGATACCTCCATTCTGTAGCGGTTGCTACCAAGCGTGGGGTGATGCCATCAACCGTGATCTCTGGCCCCCACGGCCCGCACCGGGCGGGTCGGATCCGTTGGAATGGGATCACCTTGCTGTACCGGCGCCAGTCCATGGCCGACACCCTCACCAAGCTCGCGTATCAGGCCCTGCAACAGGGCAAGAGCCTGATGGGGGTAGCCCATAAGGAGGTGAGCACCAAGCTGATGGAGCTGGTGGCGCCGGCCGGTGCCCCCAAAACGCGGCCGATTCCGCCCCAGATGCTCAAGGACCTGCAGGCCGCCCACAGCGCGCTGCTGGAGATCGATTGGCAGGAGGCGGAACAGGGGCTCTATCCCACCAGCCTTCTGTTTGATGGCCCCTGGCTGGAGTGGGCGGCCCGCTATCCGCTGGTGTGGCTGGACATGCCCAGCACCTGGGCGCGCCGCAGCGAGCGCAACGTGCGCGACCTGCCGCAGGACGTGCGCAGTGAGAACTACCCCGACTACTACCTCCAAAATTTTCACCACCAGACCGATGGCTATCTGAGCGATTACTCCGCCTCGCTCTACGACCTGCAGGTGGAAATCCTGTTCAACGGCACCGCCGATCCGATGCGGCGCCGGTTGATCCGCCCCCTGGTGGAAGGGCTGCGGGCGTTCAAGGACCGGCCAGCCAGCCAGCTGCGCATCCTGGATATCGCCACCGGCACCGGCCGCATGCTGCGCCAGCTGCGCGCTGCCCTGCCGGACGCTCAGCTGGTGGGCCTCGACCTCTCGGCCGCCTACCTGCGTCAGGCCAACCGCTGGCTGAGCCAGCTCCCCAGCGAGCTGCCCCAGCTGGTGCAGGGCAATGCGGAAGCCATGCCCTTCGCCGAGGGAAGCATGCAGGCCGTGAGCTGTGTGTTTCTGATGCATGAACTGCCGGCGGAAGCTCGCCAGGCGGTGCTCAATGACTGCTTCCGGGTGCTGGAGCCAGGCGGAACCCTGGTGCTGGCCGATTCAGTGCAGCTGGCGGATTCTCCCCAGTTCGAAGCGGCCATGGACAACTTCCGCCGTGTGTTCCACGAGCCCTACTACCGCGACTACATCGGCGACGACATGGAGCAGCGGCTGCGGGATGCGGGCTTCAGTGGCATCCGCGCCAGCTCCCACCTGATGACCCGCGTCTGGAGTGCCACCAAGCGCTGACAAAGGGCCATCGCCCCAAGCGCATCCCCATAGGGTCTGGAGAGCTGAATCGCAGGTGAGATCGGGCATGGCCAATCCATTCAGCGTTCGATGGTTGGCCGGCTGGACCTTTCAGACCGTGTTCATGGAGGGGCAGGTGCAGGTGGAAGCCCACGGTTTTGGCATCTGTTTGCGCACGCCAGTGCTGCCGGGGGAAAGCCCCATCTCCACCGCCGACCGCCTGGTGCTGGCGGAGGACCAGCGCCGCCGGGCCCTGCACAATGCCTGGCTGCGGGGTGAGCGCCTGGCCGAGACCACACCGGCCCCTCGCCTCAGTGGAGCCCGCGTGGATGCGGAGCCCGCATCCTTGCCGGAGCCAAGCGACGCCGCCATGGAACCGGCCGCCTAACGGCGCAACCAGAGGGCCAGCAGCAGACCCAACCCACCCCAGCGCAGCGCCGACCACAGCCAGCGTTCCTGCCATGGGGCCGCCTGCAGTGGAGCGGGCAGGGGATCCAGCAGCCGTTGGGCCAGGGCCATGCGCTGGCGCAAACGTCGCGCCTGCAAGCTGTCATCGCGGGGGTGGAGCCGTTCCGCCCGGGACACCTGGGCCATCACACCCCCCAGCTGGTGCAACCAGCGGATCGGCGCATGGGGGGAACGCGGACGCTGCTGCATGGCGTCAGGATGGCCGCCGGACACGCCGTTCGTCCAGTGACCTCGCCTGCCCCCCCGATCCGATCCCGCCCCAGCCCCTGGCCGGAGGGCAGCCTGGGGGCCACGGAGGCCCTGGCTCGACTGCTGAGCATTGATGAGCGTCAATGGCACGCCCTCAAGGGTCAGCCCCGGCGCCGGGCCGCTGAACTGTTGGCGGCCGCCCTGGTGCAGCTGGTGAACGACGGCGATGCCACACCGATGGTGGAGCAGGCCCTGGGATGGCTGCAGGGGGAGTTACGCGACCCCGGCTGCCCGCAGCACGGACGCTGAACAGAACGCCCCTGGCCCCTCAGGCCGCGCGGCGCACGGCCACCTGCACGCGATTGCCGCGGCGGCTCCAGCGCACGTCCTCAAAGCACTGGTGGATCAGGAACAGCCCGCGACCACTGCAGGCATCCGGGGCATCGGGCAGATCGCTGCAGCGGCCCTGGGGCGGCAGGCCTGATCCCTCATCCTGCACCTGAAACACCAGCCACCGCGGCGTGAGGATGCGCCGCACCCGCAGGCACTTCCGCGGGTCATTGCCATTGCCGTGGCGTACCGCGTTCACCAACACTTCCTGCAGCCCCAATTGCAGGGTGCCGAGCTGAGCCGTGCCGTTGATCGGCTCCAGCAACAGCTCCAGCAGCGGAGCGAGGTGCAGCGTGGACGGGGTAATGAAATCTGCCCAACGCAAGGGCAGCCAACGCGAAGCCATGGTCGCGGGTGCTGGGGGTGCATCCCCGGCACCTTGACCCTACCGCTGCAGCAGAGCTGCTGCAGCGGGGGCGCTGTTGCCGGCTTGAATCAGGCCGACACCCGCCGTTGCAGGGCGGGATGGGACAGCAGTGCATCCATCAGGCGCACGCCACGCAACTGGTTCACCAGCGGCAGGTGGCCCTCCGGGGCCTCCAGCGACCAGGTGAAGGAACCGGGATAGCGCGTCCACACCCCGGCCTGCTTCCAGCCCAGGCGCGGCCACAGCTGATCCCAGCGACCGGAAAGGCTGCGCAGCAGACGCAACTGCACCGAAAAGCCAAAGCGACCCTGGGAATAGACCACCCAAAGGCGATCCAGGCTCTCCAGATCAGCCGCGGCGATCGGGGGCACCTCCGAGTAATAGACATAGCCGCGCTTGACGGCATCAGCTCCGGCCAGTTGGCGCAGATGCTCACTGGTGAGCCGGTCGGCCTCCTCAAAGGCCTGGTCGATCAGAGCCCGCTGCAGGGGGGCGTAGTCCAGACCTTGGGCACTGCTCACCGCCAGCCACCCCTCCGGATGGCGTTGCCAGAAGCTATCGACGAGGGAATCCCGCTGGCTGAGCAGCAACTGAACCAGGGTGCCTGGGGCCCAGTCGTCAGCGGTGGCGTCGAGGCGGTCGAGTTGCTCGGGAATCAGGGGGCGCAGCTCCAGGCATCGCTGCTGCAACTGGGGGATCAGGGTGCGCCGTTGCCGCGGCGAGGCACTGAGAAAACGCTCCAGCAACTGGTCGGCACTGACCGTGGTGGTGACAGGGGGTCCGGAAAGCATCGAGAGGGACTGAGCTGTCGCCAGCGTTGGCCCACTATGTCAGGCGTGGCCGGAGCACGCGGAGTGACCACTCAGGGGCGCGAGGGGATCGAACCGTTCCTGGCGGCCGCCGGTGCCGTGCTGGATGTGCGAGCCCCGAGCGAATACGCCCAGGGCCACATCCCCGGTGCCCGCAATCTGCCTCTGTTCAGCGATGCGGAGCGGGCGGCGGTGGGGACCGCCTACAAGCAGCAGGGCCGTCAGGCGGCCATCCAGTTGGGACTGGAATTGGTGGGACCGCGCTTGGGGCAGCTGGGGGAGGCGCTGCGCACGGCCCAGGCGGACCAGGGCGGCGTGCTGCGGCTGCACTGCTGGCGCGGTGGCATGCGTTCAGAGAGCGTCGCCTGGTTGGCCCGGCAGCTGGACCTGCCGGTGATCGTGCTGGAGGGGGGGTACAAGGTGTTCCGGCGCTGGGTGCTGGAGCTACTCGAGGAACCCTGGCCAGTGCAGTTGCTGGGGGGCCGCACGGGCACCGGCAAGACCGATCTGCTGTTGGCACTGCGGCAGCGGGGCGTAGCCGTGCTGGATCTCGAAGGCTTGGCCCATCACCGCGGCAGCAGCTTCGGGGGCCTGGGCCTACCGCCCCAGCCCAGCAACGAGCACTACGAGA
>JBEIQU010000279.1:0-2022 GCA_040376355.1 Prochloraceae cyanobacterium
ATCCACCGTGCCGCTCTCGAACGCCTTGCTGATCTCCTCCTCTTCTCCAGCGGCGTCATAGACGCCGAGGAAAACAGCCGGATCGCCGATGTTCCGCTGGGCCTGTTCGTCCTTGCGTTTGAGTAGCCGCAGCACCTTCTCGGCATCGCCCATGCCCTCGCTGCGGGAGCAGCTGAGCAGGTAGCGGATCTGGGGCTGCTGCGGCTGGCCGTAGCGATCGATGCGGCCATTGCGCTGCTGCAGGGTCATCAACGACCAGGGGATATCAACATGCACCAGCCGGTGGCTGAGGTAGTGGAGGTTCAGGCCTTCTGAGGCCACCTCCGTGGCCACAAGGATCCGCACCGGCTCCTTCTCCTGGGCGAACTGTTCCACCACCCGCGTCTGCTCCACATCGGCCATGGCGCCATCGAGGCCCACCACCGCCCCTTGCGGCAGGCCCAGATCGGCGGCGAGATGCTCCAGCAGGAAGCGCTGGGTCTCTCGCCGGCCGGTAAACAGCACGATCCGATCCCTGGGGTCCTGGCCGCGCCAGCTCCAGTCGGTGCGGATCAGCTGAAGCAGCCGCTGGTATTTGGAGAAGTCAGCATGGCTGATCTTCTCCAGCTCCGTTTGTACATCGCCCAGTGCTTTCAGATCGCGGGATGATGGGGGCGCTGATGCCTCCAGCCGCCTGATCCGATTGCGCACGGTTTCCAGCGCCGCCATCGGGCTCGACAGCAGGCTCTTCGCGAGGGTGGTCTTGAACAGCTGGCCGGCCTTGGCCTTGGCATCGCTATCGGGCAGCTTGAGATCCTTGAGCAGCGCAAACACCCGCTCCTCCCCTGCGCTGGCCGGGCACTCCACATCGGCGCTATCGCGCTCCTTGACGCTGCTGCGCAGATCGGCGATCACATCCTTGCGGAAGCGCCTCACATACAAATCCTTGATGTCGTCTTTGGTGTAGCTGCTCGGATCGGCGATTGCCGTTGGGTCGAGCATGTTCATCAGGCTCGCGAAGCTCTCCGGCTTGCCGTCATGGGGGGTGGCCGACAGCAGGATCAAGGTCTGCGAGCGCGTCGCCAGCCGTTCCGCCAACTTCGCCCGCTGACTCTTCTGGGCGCCACGGGCCCGCTCGGCCACGTTATGACATTCATCGATCACGATGATATCCCAGTTGGCGCTGTCGAGATAGAAGCGGTAATCGCGGTCGTTCTTGAGCGTGTCGACCGACACTATCGCCTTATCGTAATAGTGAAAGGGGTTCTGATTAGTTGGTATCTGCTCGCGAATGCGCTGGATGCCCACTGAATCGAGCCGCACCAGCGGGATCGAGAAGCGCGTCCAGAACTCCTTCTGGAACTGCACCAGCATGCTCTTGGTGGTTACCACCAGCAGTCGCTTGCCGCGCCCGCGCCGAATCAACTCGCTACAGAGAATGCCGCATTCCAACGTTTTGCCCAGGCCCACCGCATCGGCGATCAACAGCCGCTGGCGTGGCATCGCCAGGGCCTTGGCCGCCGGCTCCAGCTGGTAGGGCAGGGCGTCCATCGCCGCCCGGTGGCCCACCACCAGGGCGTCGTCAGTGGGCACGGAGCGCCGCAGGTGAGCCTCCAGGAACAGCAGGCTGTCGCGGTACTGGGGTGAGGGGTCGCTCACCAGGGCTGTGTCCTCCGGCTGCAGCACCTTGAAGCTGCCGGCTGCCTTCTCCACCTCCACCAGGAAGCGGGCCTCCTTCTCCCGCAGGAACGGGGACACCCCCACCACATCCACCACCTGCTGACCATCGGAGCTGCGGCCCAGGCTGCGCACCAGCCACTCGGCGCTGCGGCACTCGATGCGAGCTCCGGGAGCGAGGACGGCTTCGGGCTTGCGTGCCATTCCTACCGCTCAATCACCTAGATCTCTTCAAGTCTGCTCAGCGGTAGTTCTCGAACTGCAGCGGCACCTCCAGGTCTTGGCCCTTGAGCAGCTGGATCGCCTGCTGCAGGTCGTCTTTGCTTTTGCCGGTGATGCGCAGGCTGTCGCCCTGGATCGACACGG
>JBEIQU010000029.1:0-11452 GCA_040376355.1 Prochloraceae cyanobacterium
AGCACCTCCAGCAGCTTCTCGCGCATCTCGGCGGTGTCGCCCGCCAGCAGCCGCCGGGCCACATAGGGGTAAGCCACGCGGATGATGCGGAAGCTGGGATCCAGCCGCATCGCCAACCCCTCCTGGCTCACCACCGCCCGGATGATCAGGGCGAAGCGGGCCGGCACTCGGAACGGATAGGCGTACATCAGCTCCGAGAAGCGATCGGTGATCGCCTTGAAGTTGAAGGAGCCCACGTTGTCGCCCAGTGCCCCGCCCAGCACCTCCTCCAGGGCCGGGATGATCGGCGTGAGGTTGGTCTTGGGGTTGAGGAAGCCCAGATCCACGAAGTCCTGCGCCAGGCCGGCGAAGTCGCGGTTGATCAGATGCACCACCGCGCCGGTGAGGCTCAGCCGGTCGGCGTTGCTCAGGGAATCCATCATCCCGAAGTCCACATAGGCCAGGTGGCCCAGGGCTCCGGTTTTGCCCGGCAGGGCAAACAGGTTGCCGGGATGGGGATCGGCGTGGAAATAGCCGAACTCCAGCAGCTGCTGCAGCCCCGAGATCACCCCCGTGCGGATCAGGGCCGCCGGATCCAGCCGTTTGGCCTCCAGTTCCTGGCGCCGCTGCAACTTGGTGCCCTCGATCCAGCTGGTGGTGAGCACGCGCCGGGCCGAGAGGCTGCGGTCGACCCGCGGCACGATCACCGCCGGGTTGCCGGTGAACAGGCGGGCGAAGTGTTCGGCGTTGTCCGCTTCGCGGCGGTAGTCGATCTCCTCGAACAGCGAGCGGCCGAACTCATCGATGATGTCCCCCAGGCCGAAGCCCAGGTTGAGCGGCAGCAGCGGTGCCGCCGTCACCCCCAGCAGCCGGATCAGCACCAGATCCCGGCGCAGCAGCATCTGCAGCTGCGGGCGCTGCACTTTCACCGCCACCCAGGGGCCGCCCACGGGCCGCGCCTTGTACACCTGGCCCAGGCTGGCGGCCGCCACGGGACTGTCGGGGAAGTCGTCGAACAGCTGGCTCACCGGCGCCCCCAGCTCCTCCTCGATCGTTTCCAGCGCGATGGCGTGGGGGAAGGCGGGCAGGTTGTCCTGCAGCTTGGTGAGCTCGTCGAGCCAGTCGCGGCGCACCAGGTCGGGCCGGGTGGACAGCGCCTGCCCCAGCTTGATGAAACAGGGCCCCAGATCCGTGAGCGTGGTGAAGATGCGCTCCCCCAGGCGCCGCTGCACGGCGCTGTCACGGCTGCCCCCCTGCAGCAGCAGCACCAGGGTGAGGCTGCTCAGCTGCCAGAGGATCACCAGCAGGCGGCCGATCAGCATCCAGGGCCGCAGCAGCAGCCAACGCAGGTCAGCCCCGGGGTTGTAGCGGTGGGGGGCTGCGGTCAAGGGAGGCGGTTCGGCGGCGCGACGGCCAAACTCTAGAAACCCCAGCCCAGTGGCCATGGCCCTGCTGCAGCGCCTGCGCCAACGGGCCCCGGAGCTGGCCCTGCACCTGCCGGCCCATGGGCGCGGCCGCGCCCTGGCCCCCGGCCTGCGGGCCCTGCTGCGGGGCGGCGGCGCCCCGTGGGACCTGCCGGAGCTGCCGGAGATCGGCGGCCCCCTGGAGCCGGAGGGGGCGGTGGCCGAGGCCCAGGCCGCCGCCGCGGAGCTGCTGGGGGCCCAGCGCTGCTGGTTTGGGGTGAATGGGGCCAGTGGGTTGCTGCAGGCGGCTCTCCTCGGTCTGACTAACCCTGGTCAGCGGGTGCTGCTGCCCCGCAACCTGCACCGCTCACTGCTGCACGGCTGCCTGCTGGGCCAGCTGCGGCCGGTGCTGTTCGACCTGCCCTTTGATGCCGCCACCGGCCTGTGGCTCCCCCCCACCCCGGAGCGGCTGGCGGCGGCCCTCACCCAGGCCCTGGCGGACGGCCCGCTGGCGGCGGTGGTGTTGGTGTCCCCCAGTTACCAGGGCTTGGTGGGGGAGTTGGCGGGGCTGATCGCCGTGGCCCACCGCCACGGCCTGCCGGTGCTGGTGGATGAGGCCCACGGCGCCCACCTGGGGCTCGATCCCCGCCTGCCCGCCCCGGCCCTGGCCTGCGGCGCCGATTGGGTGGTGCAGTCGCTGCAGAAGGCCGCCGGCGGCCTGGCCCAGAGCGCCGTGCTGCTGCAGGGCCCCGCCAGCCGCACCCCGCCGGAGCGGATGGAGCGGGCCCTGCTGTGGCTGCAAACCTCCAGCCCCAGCGCCCTGCTGCTGGCCAGCGCCGAGGCGGCCCTGGGCCACCTGCACAGCCCCGCCGGCCGCCGCCAGTTGGCCCGGGCCCTGGATCGGGGCGAGGCCCTGCGGCAGCGGCTGCGGCGCGTGGGCCTGGAGCCCCTGGCCAACCACGACCCCCTGCGCCTGGCGCTGCCCACCGGCCCCCTGGGCCTCAATGGTCTGGAGGCGGACGCCTGGCTGCTGCAGCACGGCGTGATCGCCGAGTTGCCGGAGCCCGGTTGCCTCACCTTCTGCCTGGGCCTGGAGCCGCCGCGGGGTGTGGAGCGGCGCTTGCCGCGGCGGTTGCTGCAGCTGCGCCGGGCCCTGGGTGGGCCTCCGCTGGCCCCGTTCAGCCCCCCGCCCTTGCCCCTGGTGGCCGAACCGGAGCTGGAGCTTGGCCTGGCCTGGCGGGCCGCTCGGCGCACCGTGCCCCTGGCCCAGGCCGCCGGTGAGCTGGCGGCGGAGCCCCTGTGCCCCTATCCCCCCGGCATTCCGCTGTTGATTCCCGGCGAGCGCATCGATGCGGCCCGGGCCGCCTGGCTGCGGCAGCAGCAGCGGCTGTGGCCCGGCCAGATCGCTGATACGGTGAGCGTTGTGGCCGGATGAGGAGGCGCATGCAGGCGGCAGGCGATGCCCCCTTCCGCTGGGACTTTGTGACCCCCGGGTTGCCCGACGCCGCCTTCGCCGATGCGCCGGGCTTCAGCCCCACGCCGATGGAGCAGCGGGTGATGCTGCTCTCGCACCTGCGGCCGCGCCCCGATTCGCTGGTGTGGGATGTGGGCGGCGGCACCGGCGCCCTGGCCCTGGAGATCGCGCGGCTGATGCCCTCTGGCCAGGTGCACACCCTCGAGCGTGACCCGGAGGCGATCGAGCTGCTGGAGCGCAACCGCCTGCAGTTCGGCATCGCCAACCTGCACATCCACGCCGGTGATGCACCGGAAGGCCTGGAGCAGCTGCCCCCCAGCCCCGATCGGGTGCTGCTGGAGGTGGGCCGGCCCCTGAGCACGGTGTTGGAGCGGGTGTGGCAGGCCCTGGTGAGCGGCGGCCGTTTGGTGATCAGCACCGCCAGCCTGGAGGGGTTGGTGGATGCCACCGACACCCTGGGCCGCCTGGAGGCCATCGACCTGCAGGTGGTGCAGGCGACCGTGCACCGCATGCAACGCCGCGGCAACCAGGCCCGTCTGGCGGCGGCGGAACCGCTGTTTCTGATCGCCGCCGAACGGCCTTGATCCCCGCACCCCGCACCCGCACCTCCCCCCAGCGGCTGCTGAGCGGTTATGCCGCCGGCGGTTTTGGGTTGTTGGTGGTGGGCCTCGGGGGGTGGTGGTTCACCGCGGCCCTGGGGGTGATGGTGCACCTGGGGCTGCTGGAGTATTTCCGCCTGGCCCAGTTCAAGGGCATCCGCCCCGCCAGCAAAACCACGCTCGTGCTGGTGCAGCTGCTGCTGATCACCACCCAGTGGGCCCATGGCGGTGATGCGGTGGGGGTGGGCTTTGCGGCCGACCTGGCGGAGGCGGTGCTGCCCATCTCCGGCGCCCTGATCTGCGGCTGGCTGCTGCTGCAGCCGCTCACCGGCAGCATCGCCGACATCGCCGCCTCGATCTTCGCCCTCTTCTATCTCGGCTTCCTGCCTAGCTACTGGATCCGCCTGCGCGACCTCACCGATCCGGCCCTGGCGCCCCGTTTGGCTGGCTGGCTGGGGCATTGGCCGGGGGCCAGCTCCGGCATGGTGCTGATGCTGATGGCCTGCCTGCTGATCGTGGCCACCGACATCGGCTCCTATGTGCTCGGCCGCCGCTACGGCCGCCGGCCGCTCTCGCCGATTTCACCGGGTAAAACCCTGGAGGGGGCCCTGGGCGGCCTCGGCTGTGCCGTGGTGCTGGGGGCGGGCTTCGGGCTCTTGCTGGGGTGGAACTGGGGCTGGGCGGTTGGCGGCCTGCTGGGGGCGGTGGTGGCGGTGTTCGCCCTGGTGGGCGATCTCACCGAATCGATGATGAAACGCGATGCGGGCGTGAAGGATTCCGGCGATCTGCTGCCGGGCCACGGCGGCATCCTCGATCGCATCGACAGCTACCTGTTCACCCCGGCCGCCTTTTACACCGTGGTGACGTTGCTGGCGCCCCTGCTCCGCTAGGGCCAAACCCTGGCGGTGCCATGCAACTGGAGCAGGCGCCCCTCCAGGTTGGCTTCGCTGATCTGGATGTTGGGGTCGCCGGGCAGGGCCACCCGCTGCTCCCCTTCGGCGCGGCGCAGCTCCAGGTGGCCGTCCACCGCCTCCGGCAGGGTGTCGCAGCTCATGCCCTGGGCCTGCAGGATCAGCCGATCGCGCTCGATGCGCACCTCCTGCAGCGGCGTCAGCCCCAGCAGCGTTTCCGCCAGCTGATCCCCGAGACCGCGCCACTGGGGCATGCAGAGCGAGCGGCAGAGCCCCGCCGCGGTGAAGGCCACATAGCCCTCGATTTGGAAGGCCTGATGCAGCTGCAGGGCCTGGCCCTTGAGCAGGTTGCCCAGCTGCACCTGGATGGCGCTGCTGCGCAGCTCCACCATCTCGATCTCCAAGGAGCTGTAGATCACCCGCCGCGCCACCAGGCTCACCCCCTCCAGCCGCCCTCGCAGCAGCCCCAGGGCGGAGCCATGCAGCTGCAGCTCCAGACTCTCCACCGCCTCGCACTGCTGGCGGATCCATGCCTGCAGGCCGCTGGCCAGCAGGTTGAGCACGGGGCTGTTGCCGGCAGCCGTGTTGTCCGGTGAGGGCTCAGGCATGCCAGAGACGGGCCACGGTGGTGGGCTGGTCGATGTGGGGCAGATGGCCGCACCCCTCCAGCTCGGTGATGTGCCCTCCTAACAGACTTTCCACCGCCTGTTTCTGGGGCCGGCTGAGGATGCGGTCGTCGCGGCCCCAGATCACCCGGACCGGCTGGGGGGGCAGGGGGCTGCCGCTGCCGCCGAAGCCACCGCTGCGGGCGAAGCACGCCAGGGCGCCGGCCCAGTTGGGGCAGGCCAGGTGCAGCGAGGCGATCTCCAGCTCCGCCGGGCCCACGTCGCGGTCCGGTTGGGCGAAGGCCGTGCGGCACAGGCCGCGGCGGATCACCGGCAGCCCCAGGAACCGCGCCCCCAGTTGATGGAGCGGCGGCGGCACCGGCATCGGCTGGCCGCTGAGGCCGGCGGGGGCCAGCAACAACAGCCGCTCCACCTGCTGCGGCCGCCGCCGCGCCAGCTCCATGGCTGCGGCACCGCCCATGGAGGCGCCGATCAGCCCCAGCTGCGGCGCTCCGCTCCGCTCCAGCACGGCCTCCAGCACCCGCTCCAGGTGCTCGAGCACCATCTCAGGGTTGTAGCGGCCGCCCACGGGGCGGGGGCAGAAGCCGAAGCCGTGCAGATCGGGGATGAACAGCTGGTGGCGCTCCGCCAGCAGCGGCGCCAGCCGCCGGTATTCCAGATGGGAGCTGTCGAAGCCGTGCAGCAGGAGCAGTGGCGGCCCCTGGCCCAGCACCGCCACGGGCCATTGGTCGGCCAGGGGCGGCAGCTCCCACCACTGCACCGTGGCCGCCAGCCGTTGGCCCAACGGATCCAGCAAGGTGCGTGAGGCCCGCTCCAGCAGGGCCCGTCCGTCGGGTGGGGCCATCTAGTGGGCGGTGGCCGTCTGGCCCACGGCGGTGCTCACCATGGCGGCCAGCAGGTCGCTGGGGTCCACCGGGAAGGGCAGGTGGTGCAGATCGGAGCCCTCGCGGCAGGCGAAGGCGGCGGCGGCGTTGAGCTCCTCGAGGCTGGCCTGGCCCAGCCCCAGGTCCGCCAGGCTCACCGGCAGGCCCAGGGATTGGAAGAAGGGCAGCAACTGGCGGCGGGCCTGGGCCGCCAGGCCATTGCCGCCGATCACCTCCTCCAGCCGTAGCTGCACCAGGATTCCGTAGCCCACCTTTTCACCATGCAGCTGGCCGTGGCTGGCCGCCAGCTGCGTGAGGCCGTTGTGCACGGCGTGGGCCGCCACGGTGCGGCAGCGGGCGCCGCCGATGCCGCCGATCAGCCCAGCCGTGAGCCCGCAGGCCTCCGCCACCCGGCCCCAGGCCTCGGAGCCCGGCTGCTCCAGGGCCGCCTGGGCCTCCAGCAACAACTGATCCCGCAGCACGCGGGCCTGTTGCACCGCCTGCTGCACCAGCCCGTCGCCGCTGGCACCACTGCTCACCGAGGCCTCGTACCACTTGGCCATGGCGTCGGCGATGCCGCTGGCCAAGGTGCGCGCGGGCGCCTGCTGCACCAGCTGGTGGTCGAACACCAGCAGATCGGGGCAGCGATCCAGGGCCACATCCCCCTGGAAGGCCCCCTGCTCGGAATAGAGGTTGGAGAGGGCGGTCCAGCCGGCACAGGTGGCGGCGCTGGTGGGCACGGTGATGCAGGCCAGCCCCAGCCGGTGGGCCAGCAGCTTGCCGGCATCGAGCACCTTGCCGCCCCCCACCGCCAGCACCGCATCACAGCCGTGGGCTTGGGCTTCACCGGCGAGCCGCTGCAGATCGCTCTCGCAGCAGTCGTGCCGTAGTTCAGCCGCCACGGCCTGCAGCCCCGCCGCCTCCAGCTGCCCCTGCAGCCGTTGGCGCAGGGGGGCGGTGGCGGCGCTGCGCCCCAGCAGCAGCGGCCGTTGCCCCAGGGAGGCGATGGCCGGCAGGGCGTCGTTCCAGGCTCCGGGCCCCCGCAGCACCTGGGCCGGGGCGATGGCATGACTCTGGGTGTTGGCTTGCTGCATGCGCCCGCCGAAATGGCCAGACTCCAATCCACCACTGTAGAAGTGCTGGCCCCTGGGGCGCTTGGAGTTCGCCCCCGATGCCCCAGCCGGCCGCAATGGCGCCAGATTGGGAACATCCACGGGCAACGGCATGGCCAAGCGGCAATGGCGCACGCGGTTGGCGGACACGCTGATCCGCTGGGGGGCTGCCCTGAAGCGGGCCCCTGCCCTGGCGCCGCCCCCCACGGTTCCACCCCCGTCGGTGCTGTCGCCCCAGCCGCCTGATGCCCGCCAGCAGGCGGCCACCAGCCAGCTGCCGGGGGTGCGCCCGCCCCTCTCGATTGAAGAGGCGGTGCGCGAGCGCGATCTGGCGGTGCTCAAGCGGGAAGCCAGCGATTCCCTGGCGGCCCTGGCCGCCGCCCATGCCGTGGTGACCTCCGCGCGCCTCGCCCAGCTGCACAACCTGCGGCAGGCGGTGGAGCACGGCGAGTTGGACGAGCAGGAGATGGTGGATTTTGCCGGGGATTACCAGGCCTGGCAGAACGACCAGGTGCGCCTGTTTGACGCCCTGGCCCTGGTGCTGGGCATGGCCGTGCCGGAGGGCTGCGCCTTTGAGCAGATCGACGACGACCTGCTGGAGGCCGCCGAGGCCCACCTCACCGCCTTGGGGGCGGAATACCAGCGGCGGCTGCTCAGCGAGCAGTTCGAGAACGGCCAGAAGGAGGGCTGATCCGCTGGCGTGCGCGACGTGCGGAGTGATCTGGCCGCAACCGGTAAGGTGACCGATCCGGTTTCGTTCGCGTCGAGGAGCGCCCCCATGACCATCCGCATCGGCATCAACGGGTTTGGCCGCATCGGCCGCCTGGCCTTCCGCCGTGCCGTCACCCTGGCGGATGTGCAGGTGGTGGGCATCAACGACCTGATCGATGTGGAGTACCTGGCCTACATGCTCCGCTACGACTCCACCCACGGCCGCTTCCAGGGGGATGTGCGGGTGGAGAACGGCCAGTTGGTGGTGAACGGCAACACGATCCGCATTACCGCCGAGCGCGACCCCAACACCCTCCAATGGGGCGATGTGGGGGCCGATTACGTGCTGGAGAGCACCGGCTTCTTCCTCACCGATGAGGCCGCCCGCGCCCACCTCAACGCCGGCGCCAAGCGCGTGGTGATGAGTGCCCCCTCCAAGGACGACACCCCGATCTTCGTGATGGGGGTGAACCACAAGAGCTACGCCGGTCAGGCGATCGTGTCCAACGCCAGCTGCACCACCAACTGCCTGGCGCCAATGGCCAAGGTGCTGCACGACAACTTCGGCATCGTCAATGGTCTGATGACCACGGTGCACGCCACCACCGCCACCCAGAAAACCGTGGATGGCCCTTCCGTGAAGGACTGGCGCGGGGGCCGCGGTGCCGGCCAGAACATCATCCCCAGCTCCACCGGTGCCGCCAAGGCGGTGGGCCGGGTGATCCCCGAGCTCAACGGCAAGCTCACCGGCATGGCCTTCCGCGTGCCCACCCCCGATGTGTCGGTGGTGGACCTCACCGTGAACCTGGCCAAAGCCACCAGCTACGACCAGGTGAAGGCCGCCATGAAGGCCGCCTCCCAGGGGGAACTGGCCGGCATCCTCGGCTACACGGAAGACGAGGTGGTGTCCAACGACTTCCTGGGTGAGAGCTGCACCTCCGTGTTCGATGCCGGCGCCGGCATCGCCCTCACCGACACCTTCATGAAGCTGGTGGCCTGGTACGACAACGAGTGGGGCTACAGCTGCAAGTGCATCGACCTGATGCGTCACATGGCCACCGTGGCCTGATGCCCGCGCAGGCCCCTGAGGGGGATCCAGCCCCGGTGACGCCCCATGCGGCGCCGATCGTGGATGCGCAGGGCAACCTCACCTACATCGGCGACGACGGACGCCGCTACGTGGTGGCCCCCCCGCCGGAGCAGGGGGGGTGACTGGGCTGCCTGAGCTGCCCCTTAGGCGCTGGCGCCGGCCAGGGCGGGCATGGCCATGGCGCCTTGCTTGCGGATCACCACCTGCTTGGAGTCGTCCACGTCGACAACGGCACTGTCGCCTTCGCCGATGCGACCGGAGAGGAACTCCTCCGCCAGTGAATCCTCCAGCAGCCGCATCACGGCACGGCGCAACGGACGGGCGCCGTAGCTGGGGTTGTAGCCCTCCTCCACGAGGCGCTCCTTGAAGGCTTCGGTGACGGAGAGATGGATGCCCTTCTCCTCCATGCGGCTGAATACCTCCTTGAGCATGATCTCGGCGATCTGCTTCACCTCGTCGCGGCTGAGCTGACGGAAGACGATGATCTCGTCGAGACGGTTGAGGAACTCAGGGCGGAAGTACTGCTTGAGCTCTTCGTTCACCAGTGAACGGATGCGGTTGTAGTTGGTTTCCTCCGCATCGGCACCGGAGAACTCGAAGCCCAGGCCGCCACCGCCCTTCTCGATCACCTTCGACCCGATGTTCGAGGTCATGATGATCAGGGTGTTCTTGAAGTCCACCGTGCGGCCCTTGGAATCGGTCAGGCGACCGTCCTCCAACAGCTGCAACAGCAGGTTGAACACGTCGGGGTGGGCCTTCTCGATCTCGTCGAACAGCACCACGGTGTAGGGCCGGCGGCGCACCGCTTCGGTGAGCTGACCGCCTTCGTTGAAGCCCACGTAGCCCGGAGGCGAACCGATCAGCTTGCTGACCGTGTGGCGCTCCATGAACTCCGACATGTCGAGGCGGATCATCGCCTCCTCGCTGCCGAAGAAGTAGGCCGCCAGCGACTTGGTGAGCTCGGTTTTGCCCACGCCGGTGGGGCCGGAGAAGATGAAGCTGGCGATCGGGCGGTTGGGGTTCTTCAGACCCACCCGGGCGCGGCGAATGGCGCGGGACACGGCCTTGACCGCTTCGTCCTGGCCGATCAGGCGCTGGTGGAGGGTGTCCTCCATGTTCAGCAACTTGGCCGACTCGCTCTCGGTGAGCTTCTGCACCGGCACGCCGGTCCAGGAGGCCACGATCTGGGCGATGTCCTCCTCGGTCACCATCGGCATGCGCTCGTCATCGCCGGCGAGGACGGTGGGAGCGGGTGCGGTGGCCTCAGGTGCCGGGGCGGCGGCGGTATCGGCCGTCTCCGTGGCGGTTGCCTCAGTCTTGGCGGCCTCGGGCTCCTCCTTGCGGGTCTGCAGGATCGTGCGGATCTGGTCGCGCAGCTCCACCTCCTTGTCGCGCAATTCACCGGCCTTGGTGAAGTCCTGCTCGCGCACCGCGTCTTCCTTCTCCTTCTGGATCTGGCGCAGTTGCTTGTCGATCTCCTTGGCGGCCGGGGGCAGCTTGGAGTTCATCAGCCGCACGCGGCTGCCGGCTTCGTCGATCAGGTCGATCGCCTTGTCGGGCAGGAAGCGGTCGGAGATGTAGCGATCGCCCAGGGTGGCGGCGGCGATCAGGGCCTCGTCGGCGATCTTGAGGCGGTGGTGGGCCTCGTAGCGCTCCTTCAGACCCCGGAGGATCTCGATGGTGTCGTCGACGGAGGGTTCACCCACCTGCACGGGCTGGAAGCGGCGCTCCAGGGCTGCATCCCGCTCGATGTGCTTGCGGTATTCATCGAGGGTGGTGGCGCCGATGCACTGCAGCTCGCCGCGGGCCAGGGCCGGCTTGAGGATGTTGGCGGCATCGATGGCCCCCTCAGCGGCGCCGGCGCCAATCAGGGTGTGCACCTCGTCGATCACCAGGATCACGTTGCCCGCGCCCCGAATCTCCTCCATGATTTTTTTGAGGCGCTCCTCGAACTCACCGCGGTACTTGGTGCCGGCCACCAGCAGGCCGATGTCGAGGGTGAGGACGCGCTTGTCCTCAAGGATGTCAGGCACGTCGCCGGCATTGATGCGCTGGGCGAGCCCTTCGGCGATGGCGGTCTTGCCGACGCCGGGTTCGCCGATCAGCACCGGATTGTTCTTGGTGCGGCGGCCGAGAATCTGAATGACGCGCTCAATCTCGTTCTGGCGGCCCACCACCGGGTCGAGCTTGCCGTCGGCGGCCTGCTGGGTGAGGTTGCTGCCGAATTCGTCGAGCGTGGGGGTCTTGGTGGAGCCCTTGCCACCGCCGCCGCCGCTGGCCACTTCGGCCGTTTCGCCGAGCATGCGGATCACCTGGGTGCGCACCTTGGCCAGGTCGACGCCGAGGTTTTCCAGCACTCGGGCGGCCACGCCTTCACCCTCGCGGATCAGGCCCAGCAGCAGGTGTTCGGTACCGATGTAGTTGTGGCCGAGTTGGCGCGCTTCTTCGAGGGACAGCTCCAGGACCCGCTTGGCCCGGGGCGTGAAGGGAATTTCCACGGCCACAAAGCCGGAGCCGCGGCCAATGATCTTTTCAACCTCGACCCGGGCATCCTTGAGGTTGACCCCCATCGACTTCAGCACCTTGGCGGCCACACCGGTGCCCTCGCCGATCAAGCCCAGCAGGATCTGCTCGGTGCCGACGAAGTTATGGCCGAGGCGGCGGGCCTCCTCCTGGGCCAGCAT
>JBEIQU010000208.1:0-3660 GCA_040376355.1 Prochloraceae cyanobacterium
CGAAGCGGAACGGCGCGATCCCGATCTGCTGGCGGCCCAACCCTCCCGGAGGCGCCGCATCGCCAGCGGCAGCGGTCACACCCCAGCGGATGTGGACAAGGTGCTGCAGAACTTCCAACAGATGCGGGGGTTTATGCAGCAGATGACCCGCGGTGGCGGCATGCCGGGCATGGCAGGTGGCTTCCCCGGCATGGGTGGCGGGTTTCCGGGCATGGGCGGCATGCCGGGAATGCCCGGGATGCCCGGCATGGGTGGAGCCCCCGGCGGACGCGGCCAGGGGGGCGGCCTGCCCAAGGCCCCCAAACCCGCCAAGAAACGCAAAGGATTCGGCGAGCTCTAGGGGGGTAACCCCGGAGAGTATTGTGGTCGTTTGGCGCGTGAATCCAGCTGGATGACCCCAGCTGAATGGCGCCGTCCCTACCCAGTCAGCAAGGCAAGGCCACAATGATCAAGCTCCGCCTGAAGCGGTTCGGCAAGAAGCGGGAAGCGAGCTTCCGCCTGGTGGCCTGCAACAGCACCTCCCGCCGCGACGGCCGTCCCCTCGAGGAGCTCGGCTTCTACAACCCCCGCACCAAGGAAACCCGGCTCAACACCGAGGCCATCCGCGCCCGCCTGGCTCAAGGTGCCCAGCCCACCGACACCGTGCTGACCCTGCTGGAGCGCGGCGGCCTGGTGGAGAAGAGCGTGCGCGCCTCCGTGGTGGTGGGCCAGAAGAAGCAAACCGCCATCCGCGACGCTGCGGCCAAGCAGGCCGCCAAAGAAGCCGCTGAGGCCAAGGCTGCTGAAGCCGCAGCCGCCGCAGAAGCCAAAGCCGCCGCTGCTGCTGCTGCCGCCGAGGCCCCCGCTGACGACGCTGCCTCCGAAGCCACGGAAGCCTGAGGCCCCGCCCCATGCCCGGGGCTGACACCCTCAGCACATTCCAGATCGACCTGCCGGACCAGGACGCTGCCCTGGCTCTGGCCGGGGAAGCGGAAGCAACCCTGCATCGCCTCGAGGCTCTGACCGGTGCCTCCCTGGTGTTGCGGGGTTTGTCATTGCAACTGCGCGGGCGCCCCAACCAGCTGGAGCGGGCCGCCGGGCTGGTGGAGCTGCTGCGCCCCCTCTGGCAGGAGGGGCAGGCCGTCACCCAGGTGGATGTGCAGACGGCCCTCACGGCCCTCGACACCGGCCGGGGCGACGAGCACCAGCAGCTGGGGAAACAGGTGCTGGCCCGCAGCCAGAGCGGCAAGCTGCTGCGCCCCCGCACCCTCAAGCAAAAGGCCTACGTGGAGGCCATCGAACGGCACGACCTCACCCTGGCCCTGGGGCCGGCGGGCACCGGCAAAACCTTCCTGGCGGCGGTGCAGGCGGTGCGGGCCCTGCAGGAGCGGCGCGTGGAGCGGCTGATCCTGACGCGTCCCGCCGTGGAGGCGGGGGAACGCCTGGGGTTCCTACCCGGCGACCTGCAACAGAAAGTGGACCCCTACCTGCGGCCCCTCTACGACGCCCTGCACACCCTGCTGGGTCAGGAACGCACCACCGCCCTGATCGAAAAGAATGTGATCGAGGTGGCACCGCTGGCGTACATGCGCGGCCGCACCCTCGCCGATGCCTTTGTGATCCTGGATGAGGCGCAGAACACCACCCCGGCGCAGATGCGCATGGTGCTCACCCGCCTGGGGGAGGGCTCGCGCATGGTGGTCACCGGTGACCCCACCCAGATCGATCTCCCCCCCAACCAACTGAGCGGTCTGATCGAGGCGGCTCAGGTGCTCGAGGGGGTGGAAGGAGTCGCCATCTGTCAGCTCACCGCCGCCGATGTGGTGCGCCACCCGCTGGTGCAGCGGTTGGTGAACGCCTACGCCAGCCGCGATGGGGCACGGCAGGGCAACCGGCCGCGATAGGGGGATCCACACCCCCCGAGGCCGGCGACGTTCCCCGCAACCTCAAAACCGCTGGCAGGATGGGTGAAGTCTTCCCCCCTGTGCCATGCCGGCCAGCAGCAATTTCCAGGAGGCCATCCGCGAGGCCCAATACGGCGCCTTGGTGGGGCCCAATGTGGTGAACAAAGCCCTGCCCTACGTGGGCGGCGGCATGGTGCTCACCGCCGGTGGCGTCATGGGCGGTCTGGCCCTGATGGCCAGCAACCCCGCCGGCTTCATGCCCCTGTTCTGGGTGGCCCTGATCGGGAACATCGTGCTGTTCTTCGTGGCCCAGAACGTGGCCCTGAAGGGCAACAACAGCACTGCCCTGCCCCTGCTCACCGCCTACAGCCTGCTCACCGGTTTCACCCTGAGCGGCCTGGTGGCCATGGCCATCGGCACCGCGGGCATCGGCGCCATCGGCACCGCCGCCCTGGCCACCGGCATCACCTTCGTGGCCGCTTCGGTGATGGGGCGCCGCATGAGCGACAGCGTCGGCCAGGCCCTCAGCGGAGCGGTGGGGCTGGGCATCCTCGGCCTGGTGATCGCCATGCTCGTGCAGATCGTGGGCGGCCTGTTCGTGCCGGGCTTCGGCAGCGGCGGCTTCGAGCTGCTGATCGCCGGCTTCGGCACCGTGCTGTTCGTGGGTGCCGCCTTCGTGGACTTTTACACGATGCCCCGCACCTATAGCGACGACCAATACCTGGCCGGCGCCCTGGGGATGTACCTCACCTACATCAACCTGTTCATCTTCATCCTGCGCCTGATCATTGCCCTCAACGGCGGTGGTCGCCGCGAGTGACCCGAGCCGCAGCGCTCCACGGCACCCCCAGCAGGGGGTGCTTTTTTTGTGCGTGCCTCTGGGCCTCCCCTCAGGCCTCCGCCACCGCCAACACCGCTTCGGCGATCAGGGCGCGCTGCTCGGCGTCGTAGCCCCAGCGGTCCAGGAAAGCCACGTCCTCGCCTTGGCCATCGGTGGCCGCCAGCAAGGTTTCCAGGCGGGTCTTCACCGCCGACGGCTCCAACAGCCGCAACAACTCAGTGCAGCGCTGCTGCACCCGCTCCGAGCCGGCCCGCTGGCCGGCATCACCGCTGCGCCGGTGGTGCAGCGTCATGGCGGTGCTCATGGCCAGGTTGCGGGCGCTGAGATCCACCACCCCATCGCCACCGCCCCGCAGGGCCAGCACCACGGGGTCGGGCAGGCGATCCATCAGCGGTGAATCCCCCGCCAGGGACACCACAAAAAAGCCCCGCGCACCATCCCGGCTGGCCACCAGTTCCGCCACCCGATCGGCCAGCACCTCATCGCTCAGCTCCTCGGCCTCCCACTGGGCGATCCAGGTGGAGGCAAGGGCCATGGCCCCACGGAAATCGGGAAGGGGCCCGGAGGCGGCATCGGTCATCGCGGCCTGGATCGTGGAGAACGGAGGGAATCAAGCTTAGGCAAGTCGGCTGGCAGGACCGGAAGGTGGCAGTGTTGGAGCCATGGATTCCAACCAGCCAGCCCCGACCCCGATGTCGAGCTCCGAAGCGGAGGACTTCCGCTCCGGCTTCGTGGCCCTGATCGGCCGGCCGAACGTGGGAAAATCGACCCTGCTCAACCAGCTGGTGGGTCAGAAGGTGGCGATCACCTCCCCGGTGGCCCAGACCACCCGCAACCGGCTGCGGGCCATCCTCACCACTCCCACCTCCCAGCTGATCCTGCTGGACACCCCCGGGATCCACAAACCGCACCCTCTGCGGGGGGCCCGGCTGGTGC
>JBEIQU010000001.1:0-22948 GCA_040376355.1 Prochloraceae cyanobacterium
GCTCTTCGAGCTCCGGCAGCTGTTCGTAACTGACCCAGTGGATGCAATCCACGGGGCAGGTATCGATGGCCTCCTGGATCCTCTCGGTGCTGTCGCCGTCCTGACGGATGGCACGGGAACGCCCCCAGTCTGACTCCACCACAAACGTGTTGACGGCCACGTTGGCGCAGTACCGGCACCCGATGCACACCGCTTCATCCACCCAAACCGCCTTCTGCCGCAGGGCACCCCCAGCACCGGCTCACTGCCGCTGGAGGTGGCCCCGGCGGCAGCCGGCGCCCGGAAGGCAACAGCCGGGTCGATCACCATGGCCGCAGCACCACTGGCCGCAATGCCAATGGCCGTCGGCGCGGGATCAGCCGTCCCAGCGGCTCACCACCAGCTCAATCGAGCCATCGGCACTCTGGCGCTGCTCGGTGACCTGGAAGCCCTCCTCCAGGGAAGCCGCAAGGATGCTGCGCAGGGCGTACTGCTGGGTGAGCTTGGCCAGGAAGCGCTCCACGGGGATCGGTTGCTTCCACAGGTCCAGGTCGGTGACCAGCTCGTAGCTGCCGCTGCTGGCATTCCAACGGAAGCCGAGCTCGCTGCCCTCCGGGCAGGCCACCGCCAGATCGGCCAAGACAGTCTGGCCGCGGTAGCCCCGCACGGGCTGCTCCGTCTCGCTGGGGTCATGGCCCAGGTCGCGCAGGGCTGCGACCAGGGCGACGCGATCGCGCAGTTCCGTCTTAACGGTGCTGAAATGCGACATCAGGTGACCGGGGTGGAGAGGGTCTGCTCGGGAGTCACCGTGGCGGTTTGGCCCTGGTAGGCCTCGGAGGTGGGCTGGCGTTGCTGAACACTGCCCAGCCGGGCCTCGATCCGTTCGGTGAGCTGCTCACAGCCGCTGCCGCTGATGCCACTCACCAGCTCCTCCACGCGGCCATCCGGACGGATCCGAAAGCTGATGGTGTGCTGGGGCATCCCGGCAGTGGGCGGGTCGAAAGATGCTAACCGCGCCATGCGGGGGTTGGCGGCTCAGGCCAGCAGCCCTTCATCCACCAGCGTCTGCAGCCGCTCCAGCACCAGAGGATCCTCCAACTGCTCCAAGGCCAGACGGGCCTCATCCCGCACCGCCAGATCGCCGTCCTGCAGCATCGCCGCCAGCAGCGCCTCGACGACCTCCTGCTGGCGAGGGGCCACCAGGTCGCCGTAGAGGCGCCCCAAGGACCAGGCGCTGTTGCTGCGCACCGCCGCCTCGCTGTCGATGCGCAGGGCCAACAGCAGTTGTCCCGCCGCCTGATCCGCCTTGGCCAGGCCCGTGGAGCCGGCATCCGCCAGGGCACTGGCGGCCCAGAGCCGCACCGCGGCAATGTCGGTGTCCAGAGCCCGGATCAAGGGATTCATCACCGGAGCATCGGGATAGCTGCTCAGGCTCCAGGCCACCGCCTTGCGCACATAGCCGTTGCTGTCGTTCTGCAGCAGCGCCAGCAGGGGGGTGATGGCCTGGAGGTCGGGGTTGCGGCCGAGGGCATACACCGCGCTCATGCGCAGGATCGGACAGCTGACCTCCAACAGCGGCAGCAGCAGGGCCGGGGCCCGGGGATCGCGGTGTTCGCAGAAGATGCGCAGCCCCTGCATGCACTCCTCATGGCTGCCTTTCAGCAACTGCAAGCCCAGGTCGCATTCCGCCGCCACATCCGCCGACGCCGCTTCGGCCGCCTCGAGCTCATCGAGGGGATCCCCCAACAGCTCCTCCGCCAGCTCCCGGGCGAGCATCTCCGGATCGAGCGCCAACTCGGCCGGGCTCTGCGAAAACTCGGGGAACGGGCCAGTCATCGGCCGATCGTAAAAGCCGGCCGCGGATTCAACCCGGATCCATCGGGGGCCATCCCGGTCAGTTGATCGGGGCCGGGGCGGCCATGTCACCCGGCAACCAGATGCGGGCACTCACGGCGAACAACGCCAGACCGAACAGCAGCACGATGGCCGCCGGCAACAGGGTGGAGCGGAAGAACTGCACGGGCCTCAGCGGCGGAACCCCCAGTTTGGCGCGCCTAGCCTGCGGCCGACCCTGATCTGCCGCAGCCGGCCCCGTCGTCCATGGTTCAACCGCAGCAGCCAGCCGGTGAGCCAACCCGGGCCCCATGGCGTCGGCTGGGGGCGATCAGCGCGGAGGGGTTCGCCAGCGGCGCCCCTAACACCGGGCTCGGCGAGGTGCTGCCGATCTGGCTGGCCACCCACGGAGTGCCGCTGGAACTGATCGGACTGCTGCCCCTGGCGGGGCTGCCCTATGCGATCAAGGTTCTGTGGGCGCCCCTGCTGGATCGCTGGCCGATCCCCTGGCCCGACCGGCGCCGGGGCTGGATCGCCCTGCTGCAACTGCTGCTGGGGCTGAGCATCGCCAGCCTGGCGCTGCTGCGGCCGAGCACCGACCCCCACACCCTGGCGGCCATCGGCCTGGTGGCCCTGCTGGTGGCGGTGCTCAGCGCCACCCAGGACATCGTGATCGATGCCTATCGCACCGATCTGCTGCCCCAGCAGGAGCGGGGCGCCGGTGCGGCCGCCAACTCCCTCGGCTTCCGTGGCGGCACCCTGATCCTGGGCTCCGGGGCCCTGCTGATCGCCGGCGGAGCGGGCTATCCCCTGGCCTTCGCAGCGGCGGGGGGCCTGATGCTGCTGATGATTCCCTGCACCCTGGCGGCCCCCAGCCTGCCGCCCCTGGCCCAGCCGGTGGGCAGCCTGCGCCAGGCGGTGGTCGGGCCGGTGCGCGAGTTTCTAGCCCGCACCGGCGGCCGGCGGGGCGTGCAGATCCTGGCGTTGGTGCTGCTGTATCGCCTGCCCGATGGACTGCTGGCACCGATGGGGGGGCCGTTCCTGGTGGCGGAGGGGCTCAGCGAAGGTCAGATCGGCCTGCTCAAATCAGCCCTGGGGGTGCTGGCCACGATGCTGGGGGTGGTGTTGGGGGGCGTGCTGTTCGGCCGCCTGGGCATGAACCGCAGCCTGTGGCTGTTCGGCATCGCCGGCGCCGCCGGCAACCTGGCCTACTGGTTGGTGGCCCGGGGCGGGGTGGTCTCCTTGCAGACCGTCGCCGGGGCGGTGTTGTTGGAGAACCTCTCCAGCGGCCTGGTGGGTACGGCCTTCGTGGCCCTGCTGATGAGCCTGTGCAATCCACGCTTCTCCGCCACCCAGTACGCCCTGCTCTCCGGGGTGTACGCCGTGAGCAGCAAGGTGCTGGCGGCCCCCTCCGGCCTGCTGGTGAAGCTGCTGGGCTGGGAGCACTTCTTTCTGATCTCCGCCGCCACCGCGGTGCCCGCCTTTCTGCTGATGGTGCTGGTCACCCCCTGGGGCGAAGACCAGGCCCGCGGGGCCTACGCGGGCGAGTGAACGGGCTCGAGGCTGCCTTCCAGGCGGCGGCGTAGCTGGCCGCAGGCGGCATCGGCATCGAGGCCGCGGCTGGCCCGCACGCTCACGGCCACATGCTGATCCTGCAGGCTGAGCCGGAAGGCGTCCACCGCCGCCGGGGTGGGGCGCTGGAACTCCTCCTCGGCGATCGGGTTATAGGGAATCAGATTCACATGGCTCTGGAAGCCGCGCAGCAGCTGGGCCAGGGCCTTGGCGTGGCGGGGTTGGTCATTGAGCCCCCCCAGCAGGATGTATTCGAAGCTCACCCGCCGACCGGTGAGGGCCACGTAGCGGCGGCAGTCCACCAGCAGGGCCTCGATCGGATAGGCATGGGCGGTGGGGATCAGCTGCTCCCGCAGGGCCTGATCGGGGGCGTGCAGGCTCACCGCCAGGGTGAACTGGGCGCGGCCGAGCCGCTGCAGGGCCAGCTCCGCCAGCTGGGGCAGGGTGCGGGCCACCCCCACGGTGCTCACGGTGATCTGCCGCTGGGCCATGCCCAGATCAGTGCAGAGGCAGTCGATGGCCGCCAGCACCGCCTCGATGTTGAGCAGGGGCTCCCCCATGCCCATAAACACCACATGGCTGGGGCGCTGCTCCATCACCTCGCGCACGCACAGCACCTGATCCACGATCTCGTGCACCGCCAGGGAGCGCTGCAGCCCCCCCTTGCCGGTGGCACAGAAACGGCAGGCCATGGGGCAGCCCACCTGGCTGCTCACACACACCGTGAGCCGTCCTTCAGCGGGGATCCCCACGGTTTCGAGGCTCAGCCCGTCGTGGGTGCCCAGCAGCAATTTGGTGGTGCCATCGCGGGCGACGCTGCGATGCAGCTCCCGGGAGCGGCCGATCCAGTCGGCGGACCCCTCGGGGGGCTGGCTGGCCAGCTGCTCGCGGAAGGCTTTGGGCAGCACCGACACCTGATCGAGGCTGCGGACCCCCTTGGCGTAGAGCCAGTCGTGCAGCTGCCGACCGCGGAAGGCGGCCTGGCCGTGCTGCTCAGCCCACTGTTCCAGGGCCGAGCGGCCCATCCCCAGCAGGGGAGCGGCCATCAGGGCCAGACCAACAGGCCGTGACCCAGCTGCAGCTCCACCACCAGCAGGGCGATGAAGCCGAGCATGGCCACCCGCCCGTTGAGGAGCTCGGTGTGGGTGTGGAAGCCGTAGCGGGGCAGACGCCGCTGCGGCACGAGCTTGGGCTGGATCATGGCCGGAGGGCGCGAAGGGACGACGGGATCACATCCGTGAATGCTGGCGGATCCGTTCACTCGTCGGTGAGCAGCCCCTCCTCCTGCAGACCCTCGAGGGCCCCAGGATCGGCGATCAGCTCCTCCTCCATCACCTCATCCAGGTTGGGGCGGGTGAAGGCGGCGAGGTTGCTGGCGGCAGCCTCAATGCCGTGGCGGCTGCGGGTGGCCTCCAGGTCGGCGTCGGAGGGGTCGTCGAGCAGGGCACCGGCGGTGCTGGCCGACGGGGCGGCCGGCATCTCCACGGTGTAGTCGGGACGCAGGTTCTGCATGCGGCGATAGCCACCGCCCTCCTCATCCAGGATGTCCGGGTGGGGACCCGCTTCGGCCCGCAGCTCCTCTTCGAAGCCGCTGAAGCCGGTGCCGGCGGGGATCAGGCGACCGATGATCACGTTCTCCTTAAGGCCGCGCAGCCAGTCGCTCTTGCCTTCGATGGCCGCCTCGGTGAGCACGCGGGTGGTCTCCTGGAAGGAGGCCGCGGAGATGAAGCTGTCGGTGTTGAGTGAGGCCTTGGTGATGCCCAGCAGCACCGGGGTGAACTCGGCGGGGGCACCGCCGGTGATCGCCATGGCGCTGTTCACCTGCTCCACCTGACGCAGCTCGATCAGCTCGCCCGGCAGCAGGGTGGTGTCACCGGCATCCTCAATGCGCACCTTGCTGGTCATCTGGCGCACGATCACTTCGATGTGCTTGTCATCGATGGTGACGCCCTGGGACTTGTAGACGTTCTGCACTTCCTGCACCAGGCGGAACTGCAGCTTGGAGATGGCCTCCTGGGCCGCCTCCAGGGTGGGCTTGCGGCTGCGCAGGTCTTCGAAGAAGCACTCCAGCAGCTCGTGGGGGTTGATCGGACCGTCGGTGAGCAGTTCACCGGCGCTCACCTGCTGGGCGTCGCTCACCATCACGTTGCGGCCCAGCAGGATCGGGTACTCGCTGATGGCATCGTCGGCTTCGATCACCGTCACGGTGACGGAGTCGTCGTCCTCACCCTGCTTGATCTCCACGGTGCCGCTCTTGCGGCAGAGCACCGCCGATTCCCGCGGACGGCGGGCTTCCAGCAGCTCCTCGATGCGGGGCAGACCCTGCACGATGTCACCGGTCTTCTGGCGTTCGAACACCAGCAGAGCCAGGGAATCCCCGCGCTGCACCAGTTCACCGTCGCGCACGTGCAGCACCGAATCGGGCGACACCATGTAGGGGCGACCCATGCGGATGGTGATCGTGTTGCCGGAGACGGTTTCCACCTGGCCGCAGCAGGGGGCATCCACACCCTTGGCCAGCTGGTCGCCATCAACGATGCGCTGACCTTCCTTCACGGTGGGCTTGGAGGAGCCCAGGTCGATGCTGCGGGTGTCGCTGGCGCGCTCCACGATCAGACGACGGATCGGTTCACCCTCGACGCCATCGGGCAGGGCGAGCACACCGTCCTCTTTGCAGAGGATCTGGGTGGTGGCCACCACGTCACCGGCCTTGACGCTGTCGCCGTCGTTGACGGCCAGCTCGGTGTGGGTGGAACCGTGGCTGGCGTCGGACAGGGTGTCGCGGCGCACCAGCAGGCTCTCGAGGATCACCAGCTGCAGACGGTCGATCGTCTTGGCGCGCTTGTCGGGCACCGACTCCACATCCACGGTCATCTGGGGGGTGGTGTCGTGGGTTTCCAGGATCAGCTGCGTCTTGAGCAGCTCCACCCCTTCCACGCTCTTGATCAGCTCGCCGTCCTTGAAGGCCAAACGCTGGGTGGCCTTAAGGCTGAGGCTCGGGCCATTCGACTGCTTGACGCTGCCGAGCTCGGGCAGGTGGGCCTCGTCGGGAATGCGGTATTCCTCCACAGGGCGCAGCAGCAGGGCGCCGCCTTCGGGGGTGTCGACCGCCTCGACGAACACCATCGCCTCGGCCTTGAGGCCCTTGGCGATCTCCTCGCCGGGGTTGACCATCTTGCCGTCGCTGTAACGACCGTGGGTCTTGGCGTCGGAGACGTGGTGCAGCTTGCCGGAGCGCACGATGATCTCGCGCAGAATGTCGTTCTTCTGCGTGACCGTGACGATGCCGGCGGTCTGGCTGAAGATGTCCTTCACCACCTCGGTGCCGGCCTCGATCCACTGGCCGTCCTCGATCATCAACAGGGAGATGTCCTTGTTGATCTCGTGGGTTTCCTGCGGGATCCAGAGCAGCGTGCCGCCCTTGCTCACCTCGTAGCCGTTCTTGGCGCTGCGGGCCTTCTTGATCGACAGGCCGGGGGCGTACTTCACGGTGCCACCGGTCTGGGTGCGGAAGCGGTCGTCCGCCAGCTCGGCGATCACCTCGCCGTTGCTGATCTTGGTGCCCGGGTGGGTGTTGAGGCGATAGCGGATGTTGTCCTTACCCTCCAGGTGCCAGAGCTCGCCGGAGTGGGTGGACTCACCCACGAGCTTGCAGTCCTTCAGGGTGAGGCTGGTGGTGACGATCTGCACTTCGCGGGAGTCGCCGGCGCTTTCGCGCAAACGCACCGCACCGCCGTACTCACTCACCAGGCGGCTCTCGGCCAGCACCTCACCGGTGGTCACCGCCTTGTTGCCCTTCACCACCGGCTGAGCGTTGGGGGGCAGGTTGTAGACGTCGCCGCTGTACACCCACAGACGGCCGAGGCGCTGCGCCTTGAGGGTGATGTTGCCCTGGCGGTCGGTGACCTCCTTGGGCTGGATCACGTCCTCATAACGCACCTGACCGGCCAGGTCGCAGATCACGTCCTTGGTGGCCTTCTCCACGCTCTTCTTCACGGCGGCGCCGGAAGAGATCTGGGCGAGCATGACGTCGGAGGGGGTCTCCGCACCGGCTTCGACGAACAGGATCGAACCGGAGGTGATCGCCAGCTTCTGGGCCTTGCCGCTGCCGCTGGGCTTCACCGTGAGGGTGAAGTCGGTTTCGGCGATCTGGGCCTCCACACCGTGGGGGGTGCGGTAGGGGCGCACGCGCGCCTTGCTGTCGAATTCAATGGCACCGGCCACCTGGGAGCGCACCACACCGGTTTCGGCGGTGGACACACCACCGGTGTGGAAGGTCCGCATGGTGAGCTGGGTGCCCGGCTCACCGATGGACTGGGCGGCCACAATGCCGACCGCTTCGCCCAGGTCGACGAGTTCGTTGTGGGCCAGGGCCCAGCCGTAGCACTTGCGGCACACCGAACGGGCGGCTTCGCAGGTGAGCGGCGAACGCACCACAACGGTCTTGACGCCCGCGGCTTCGATGCGGGCGGTGGTGGGGGCGTCGATCTCGCCATCGCGGTCGACGATCACCGAACCATCGGCGTCAAGCACGGGCTCGGCGGCCAGGCGGCCCACCAGCTTGGCGGCGAAGCGGCCCTTGTCATCAGCATCGATGGGGATGCCGCGGCTGGTGCCGCAGTCGTCCTCGCGCACGATCACGTCCTGGGCCACGTCCACCAGACGGCGGGTGAGGTAGCCGGAGTCGGCGGTGCGCAGGGCGGTATCCACCAGACCCTTGCGGGCGCCGTAGGAGGAGATCACGTACTCGGTGACCGTCAGCCCCTCACGGAAGTTGGTGCGGATCGGAAGGTCGATGATTTCGCCCTGGGGGTTGGCCATCAGGCCGCGCATCCCCACCAGCTGACGCACCTGGGACATGTTCCCCCGGGCGCCGGAGTTGGCCATCATCCAGACCGAGTTGAGCGGGTCGTTGTCGTTGAAGTTCTTCTTGACCTCTTCGACCAGACGCTCATTGGTCTCGGTCCAGGTGTCGATCACCTTGGTGTGACGTTCCACCTCGGTGATCTCGCCGAGGCGATAGCGCTCCTCGGTGTCGGTGATCTGCTGCTCCGCCTCCTCCAGCAGACGGGCCTTCTCGCCGGGGATGCGCAGGTCGTCCACGGAGATCGACACGGCAGCCTGGGTGGCGTAGTGGAAGCCCAGGTCCTTGAGCTCATCCGCCATGGAGGCGGTGGCGGCGGTGCCGTGGTTCTTGTAGGCCCACGCCATCAGGTTCCGCAGCTGCTTCTTGTCGATCGTGCGGTTGCGGAACGGCGGTGCCGCCTTGCTCAGGGGAGCGGAGGCGCCGAGCACCGGTGCGGCGATTTCCTCAGCAGCGGCCTTCTTGCTGCTCTTCTTGCTGGTTTTCTTAGCGGGGGTGGCGGTCATGGCTGCGCGCGAACAGAGGGGGGATAGGGGTTAAGAGTTCGGGATCTCAGGCGGCTGCCACCGCGTCGATGATCGTGCTGTTCATCACCACACGGCCCACGGTGGTGAGCAGATAGCGGCTGATCAGGGCTCCGTCCTCATCGAGGCGATCGCGGCGGTAGTTCCACTGCTCGATGCGGGTGCCATCGCTGAGGGTTTCGGTCTTCACCGGCTCCATGCCCTCGTCCTCGCTGTCCACCTCGCCGTTGAAGCGCACCCACACCCAGTCGTGCATGGTGAGGTGCTTCTCATCGAAGGCGCTGAGCACATCGCGCAGGCCGGCGAAGGTGCGGCTGCGGTCGCCGAACTCCGGCTTGGCGCTGCCGGGCTGGACGGCGGTGAGGTAGTAGGCGCCGAGCACCATGTCCTGGGACGGGGTGATGATCGGCTCGCCGGTGGCGGGCGACAGGATGTTGTTGCTGGCCAGCATCAGCATGCGGGCCTCGGTCTGGGCCTCGATCGCCAGGGGCACGTGCACGGCCATCTGGTCACCGTCGAAGTCGGCGTTGAAGGCGGGGCACACCAGCGGGTGCAGCTGGATGGCGCGGCCATCCACCAGCTTGGGCTCGAAGGCCTGGATGCCGAGGCGGTGCAGCGTCGGGGCGCGGTTCAGCAGGATCGGGTGCCCTTCGATCACCTCCTGCAACACCTGCATCACCTCATCGTCGGCGCGCTGAATCAGCTTCTTGGCGGCCTTGATGTTGTTGACGATGTTCTGACGGATCAGGCGATGGATCACGAACGGCTGGAACAGCTCGATCGCCATCTCCTTGGGCAGACCGCACTGATGCATCTTCAGCTTCGGACCCACCACGATCACGGAGCGGCCGGAGTAGTCAACGCGCTTGCCGAGCAGGTTCTGACGGAAGCGGCCCTGCTTGCCCTCAATGATGTCGCTGAGCGACTTGAGCGGACGGTTGTTGGCGCCCACCACGGTGCGGCCGCGGCGGCCGTTGTCGATCAGGGCATCGACGGCCTCCTGCAGCATCCGCTTCTCGTTGCGGACGATGATTTCGGGGGCAAGGATCTCCTGCAACCGCGCCAGGCGGTTGTTGCGGTTGATCACCCGGCGGTAGAGGTCGTTGAGGTCGGAGGTGGCGAAACGGCCACCGTCCAGCTGCACCATCGGGCGCAGGTCAGGCGGGATCACGGGGATCACATCCAGCACCATCCACTCGGGGCGGGCGCTGGTGGCGATGAAGTTGTCGATCACGCGCAGGCGCTTGATCAACTTGGCTCGCTTCTGGCCCTTGGAGCCGGCGATCTCCTCACGGAGCTGTTCGGCCACCACGGGCAGGTCGAGGTCCTCGAGCAGCTGCTTGAGGGCTTCGGCACCGATGCCCACGGCGGGCTCGTTCTCAATCTCAGAATCCTCGGCGTAGATCTCGTCTTCGATCTCCAGCCACTCGTCTTCGGTGAGCAGCTGCTTGTAGGTGAGGTCCTTATGGTCGCCCGGATCGAGCACCACGTAGCAGTTGAAGTAGACGATCTGCTCCACATCCCGCAGGGGCATGTCCAGCAGGATGGCCACGTAGCTGGGGATGCCCTTCAGATACCACACGTGCGACACGGGGGCCGCCAGCTTGATGAAGCCCATGCGGTGACGGCGCACCCGGCTTTCCGTGACCTCCACACCGCAGCGCTCGCAGACGATGCCGCGGTGGCGCACCCGCTTGTACTTGCCGCAGTGGCATTCCCA
This sequence comes from Prochloraceae cyanobacterium, assembly GCA_040376355.1. Classification (GTDB taxonomy): domain Bacteria; phylum Cyanobacteriota; class Cyanobacteriia; order PCC-6307; family Cyanobiaceae; genus Vulcanococcus. The sequence goes on from JBEIQU010000001.1 coordinate 10,493, forward strand.
ATCCTTGGACGGGCCAAAGATCTTTTCGCAGAACAGCCCGTCCATTTCGGGCTTCAGCGTGCGGTAGTTGATGGTTTCGGGTTTGGTGACCTCACCCACCACCTGGCCGTTGGGCAGCGTGCGCTGCCCCCACTGCATGATCCGCTCAGGCGAAGCCAGCGTGATCTTGACGTAGTCGAAGTGGTTCTCGGTGCGGAGATTGCTGTTGGTCATGGCCGTGGAGCGCGCGGACGGAGATCGAAGGGAACGGAACGGAGTCAGTCGTCGTCGTAATCCGCGACGCCGAGGGATTCATAGGTGGGCCGGTTGGGCGTGCTGCGGCGGGGATTGATGTCCTGCATCAGATCCACCTCTTCGCCGGCATCGGTGTAGACCGCAATGTCGAGACCCAGCGACTGGAGCTCGCGCATCAGCACCTTGAACGACTCGGGGGTGCCGGGGCGGGGGATCGGCTTGCCCTTGACGATGGCGTTGAGCGCCTCGTTGCGGCCCTGCATGTCATCGGACTTGACGGTGAGCAGTTCCTGCAGGGTGTAGGCGGCGCCGTAGGCCTCCAGGGCCCACACCTCCATCTCACCCAGGCGCTGGCCGCCCTGCTGGGCCTTACCGCCCAGCGGCTGCTGGGTGACCAGGGAGTAAGGGCCGGTGGAACGGGCGTGGATCTTGTCATCCACCAGGTGGACCAGCTTGAGGATGTGGGCGAAGCCCACGGTCACCGGTTGGTCGAAGGGTTCGCCGGTGCGGCCGTCGATCAGCTGGATCTTGCCGGGGTTCTCGGGGTCGTACACCCAGTCCTTGCCGGGCTGAGCCTTAGCCGCCTCCAGGAAAGCCTGAACGGTGTTCTTGGAGGTTTCGGGGCCGTGCATTTCATCGAACGGCACCACCTTGACGCGGCAGTCGAGGTGGGACGCGGCCCAGCCCATCAGGCACTCGAACACCTGGCCGACGTTCATGCGGCTCGGCACACCCAGGGGGTTGAGCACGATGTCGATCGGGGTGCCGTCGGGCAGGTAAGGCATGTCCTCCAGGGGGAGGATGCGGCTGATGATGCCCTTGTTGCCGTGGCGGCCGGCCATCTTGTCGCCCACCTGGATCTTGCGGCGCTGCGCCACATAGACCCGCACCACCATGTTGGCGCCCGGCGGCAGTTCATCCCCCTGTTCGCGGGTGTAGATGCGCACGTCGACGACGCGGCCCCGTTCGGTGCTGGGCACCCGCAGGGAGTTGTCGCGCACATCGCGGGCCTTCTCACCGAAGATCGCCCGCAGCAGCTTCTCCTCGGGGGGCTGGTCGGACTCACCCTTGGGGGTCACCTTGCCCACCAGGATGTCGCCGCTCTCCACGTAGGCACCGGTGCGGATGATGCCCATCTCGTCGAGGTTGCCCAGGCTCTCCTCGGCAACGTTGGGGATCTCGCGGGTGATCTCCTCAGGACCGAGCTTGGTCTGACGGGCTTCGATCTCGTACTTCTCGATGTGCACCGAGGTGTACAGATCGTCGCGCACAAGGCGCTCGCTCACCAGGATCGCGTCCTCGTAGTTGTAGCCCTCCCAGGGCATGTAGGCGATCAACACGTTCTGGCCGAGGGCGATCTCGCCGCCCTCGCAGGCGGAGCCATTGGCCAACACCTGACCGGCGATCACCGGGTCGCCCAGCTTCACGATCGGGCGGTGGTTGAGGCAGGTGTCCTGGTTGGAGCGCTGGTACTTCTGCAGGTAGTGGGTGTGCTCGGTGCCCTGGTCATCGCGGATCACGATGGCGGTGGCATCCACGTAGGTCACCGTGCCGTTGACGGTGGTGATCGGCACCATGCCCGAGTCGCGGGCCACCTGGGTTTCCAGGCCGGTGCCCACCAGCGGACGCTCGGGGCGCAACAGCGGCACCGCCTGGCGCTGCATGTTGGAGCCCATCAGGGCGCGGTTGGCGTCGTCGTGCTCAAGGAAGGGGATCAACGAGGTGGCCACGGAGATCACCTGCACCGGTGAGAGCTGCACGTAATCCACCTGCTCCGGCGGCACGGTCTCGAAGTCCTGGCGGTAGCGCACCGGCACCAGATCGGCCTTAATGCGGCCCTCGGCATCGGTGGCCACGTCACCCGGGGCTACGCGGCACTCGTCCTCCAAGTCGGCGGAGAGATAGATGGGGTCGCCCTGCTTGAGCACCACACCGTTCTCCACCTTCCAGAAGGGGGTCTCGATAAAGCCGTACTCGTTGACGCGGGCGTGGGTGGCCAGCGAACCGATCAGACCGGCGTTGGGGCCCTCCGGCGTCTCGATGGGGCAGATGCGGCCGTAGTGGGAGGGATGGATGTCGCGCACGGCAAAGCCGGCACGCTCCCGGGTGAGGCCCCCTGGGCCGAGGGCGCTGATGCGGCGCTTGTGGGTCAGCTCAGCCAAGGGGTTGGTCTGATCCATGAACTGGCTCAGCTGGCTGGAGCCGAAGAACTCCTTGATGGCCGCCACCAGCGGCTTCGGGTTCACCAACTGGGCTGGGGTGAGGCTCTCGGTCTCACCGACGGTCATCCGTTCCTTGATGATCCGCTCGAGCCGGTTGAGGCCCACGCGCACCTGGTTCTGCAGCAGCTCACCCACGGAGCGCACGCGGCGGTTACCGAGGTGGTCGATGTCATCGAGGGTGGCCCCACCCACATCGAGCTCGAGGTTGATCAGGTAATCGATCGTGCTCAGCACGTCCTCAGGGGTGAGGGTGCGGGTGGCGTCGGGGATCGTCAGACGCAGCTTCTTGTTGATCTTGTAGCGACCAACCCGGCCCAGGTCGTAGCGCTTGGGATCGAAGAAGCGGCTGTGCAGCAGGGTCTGGCCGCCGCTCACGGAGGGGGGCTCGCCGGGACGCAGCTTCTTGTAGAGCTCCAGCAGCGCCTGGTCTTCGGAGGCGATGCCTTCGTCGTTGGCGGCCTCGATCGACTTCTGGTAGTACTCGGGGTGCCGCAGCTTGTCGAGCACGTCGTTGTCGGACAAGCCGATGGCCCGCATCAGCACGTGGGCGTTGATCTTGCGGGTCTTGTCGACGCGAACGTGCAGCAGATCGTTCTTGTCGGTTTCAAACTTCAGCCAGGCGCCCCGGTTGGGGATCAGGCTGGCGTTAAAGGTCTTGCGGCCGTTCTTGTCCTGCTCATCCTTGAAGTAGACGCCAGGGGAGCGCACGATCTGGTTCACGATCACGCGCTCGGCGCCGTTGATGATGAACGTGCCGCGCTCGGTCATCAGGGGCAGTTCCCCGATGAACACCTCTTGCTCCTTGATTTCGCCGGTCTCCTTGTTGACCAGGCGGCAGGTGACATACATCTGCGAGGCGAAGGTCGCATCGCGACGCTTGGCCTCTTCCACATCGTGGCGAGGGCGCTTCAGGCGGTACTCACTGCCGATGAAGTGCAGCTCAAGCTTGCCCGTGTAATCGGTGATCGGCGAGAAGCTCTCCAGCTCCTCGATTAGCCCCTTCTCCAGAAACCATTTGAAGCTCGCGCGCTGTACCTCCACCAAATCGGGCAGGTAAGTGGCGGTCTTGGCGACCTGAATCGCGCTGCTCATGCGGTGAACCTGCAGGAACGGGTTGGACGGGAACGACGGGCCTGGTGGCGTGGGTGATCTGGGGAACGAGCGCAGACAACAGGGCCAGCCGCCCCGCTCTGGGGACGGCTGGCCCTTCGGCATGCCTATTCAGCTCGCTTCAACCCCGCAGACAACCAACACGCGTACCGGAAAGACACAGCACCATGGACATGGGCAGGCGCACCGGAAACCCGGTGGGCGCTTTCGGGCTGCAACAAGCACGGAAAAACCAAGACTCGTTGCCAGGCCAATAGATCATCATACACTGTGAAGCCGCGGCCCAAACAGCGCGCAGGCATTAGCCGTGCTCTGCCGGGCCACCTGCTGGAGGGGCTCCTGGCGCAGCTCCGCCACCCGCTGGGCCACCGCCGCCACGTAGGCCGGCTCGTTGCGCTTGCCCCGCCGCGGCACCGGCGCCAGGAACGGGCAATCGGTTTCCACCAGGAAGCGGTCGGCGCGCACCCGCTGGGCACAGGCATGGGTGTCCGTGGCTTTGGGGAAGGTGACGTTGCCGCTGAAACTGATGTACAGCCCCAGGTCCAGAAACGCCGCCATCTCCTCTGGCGTGCCACTCCAGCAGTGCATCACGCCGCGGGGGCAGGCACCCCGCTCAGCCCGCTGACGCAGCTCCGCCAGCATCGGCTCGGCCGCATCGCGGCAATGGATGATCACCGGCAGATCTAGCTCCACGGCCAGATCCAGTTGGGGCCGGAGCATGGCCAGCTGCTGATCGAGGTTCTTGTCGCGGAACAGATCCAGGCCCAGCTCACCCACCGCCAGCACCCGCGGGTCGTCGAGGGCCGCCTGCCGCAGCACAGCCGGCGTCGCGCCAGTCCAGTGCTCGGTGTCAAGCGGATGGACGCCCACGGAATAGCGCAGTTCCGGGAAGCGATCAGCCAGGGCCCGGATCGCCGGGATCTCCGAGGGCTCCACACACGCGTGGAGGAGGCGGCCCACGCCGGCGTCACGCCAGCGCTGGGCCACCTCCTCGAGGTCATCGTCAAAGTTGCGGAAGACGATGTGACAGTGGCTGTCGATCAGGGGCACCTCGAGGGTCTCGAGGGCGACGGCCGATGCCATGGGGCTGGGTTCAGCGCAAGGTCCGAACCCTAAGGCGCTCAGGCCTTGGCGGCCGGCTCAACGGCCTTCTTCACGGCGGCGCTGAGACGCGACTTCTGGTGGGCGCCGGTGTTGCGGTGCAGCACACCCACCTTGACGGCCTTGTCGATCTTGCTGAAGGCAGCGCTCAGAGTCGTCTGCACAGCGTCCTTAGCGGCCGTGCCGGGCTCCTGGGCGTAGGCGACGCAAGCGGTGAAGCAGCGCTTCATCAGGGTGCGGACGGCCGATTTGTAGCTGCGGTTGTGCAGACGGTTGCGCTCGGCGATCTCGATGCGCTTCTTCGACGACTTGTTATTGGCCACAGGCGGTACGGCGCTGACTTCGCAAACGAGGACTCTAACCCTTGAGCCCCCGGCTCCCCAAGGACGGCCCTCTAGCGTGCTGAAGACGTTGCAGCGCCCCGGTGACCGTTGCCCCCAGCTCCACCGCCGACCCCGCTGGCCAGGCCGGCGCGGACAGCCCTGGACTGACGCTGGAGCTGCTGCACGACGTGGAGCAGGCGGGCGCTCGGCTGGAGGCCATCGCCCAACGCACCGAGAGCGGCCAGAGCCGCGAGGCCGCCGTCCGAGTGGACGCAATCCTGCAGCAGGTGCAGCACCAGGGCGATGCCGCCCTGATGGAACTCACCGAACGCTTTGACGGGGTGCGCCCAGACCCGTTGCAGGTGCCGCGGGAGCAGCTGGAGGCCGCCTGGAACGCCACCCCAGGGGATCTGCAGGAGGCCCTGAAACTGGCCCACCGACGCATCGTGGATTTCCACCAGCGCCAGAAACCCGCCGATCTGGCCGTCACCGGGGTGCACGGCGAACGCCTCGGGCGCCGCTGGCGGCCGGTGGAGCGGGCTGGTCTGTACGTGCCCGGCGGGCGCGCCAGCTACCCCAGCACCGTGCTGATGAATGCGGTACCCGCCAAGGTGGCCGGCGTGCAGCGGCTGGTGATGGTGACCCCCCCCGGCCCCGATGGGCGGGTGAACCAGACCGTACTGGCCGCCGCTCACCTGGCGGGGGTGGAGGAGATCTACCGGGTGGGCGGTGCCCAGGCCATCGCCGCCCTGGCCTTTGGCACCGAAACCATCCCCCGGGTGGATGTGATCAGCGGGCCGGGCAACCTCTACGTGACCCTGGCCAAGAAGGCGGTGTATGGCCGGGTAGCCATCGATTCCTTGGCGGGCCCCAGCGAGGTGCTGGTGATCGCCGACCACACCGCCGTGGCCGACCACGTGGCGGCGGACCTGCTGGCCCAAGCGGAGCACGATCCGCTGGCGGCCGCCATCCTGCTCACCACCAGCGCCGAACTGGCCCGGGCGATGCCGGCGGCGATCGCGGCCCAGCTGGAGGGACACCCCCGGGCGACGATCACGCGCCAGGCCCTCAATGACTGGGGTCTGATCGTGGTCTGCCCCGATCTGAGCACCGCCGCCCGGCTCAGCGATCGCTTTGCACCGGAGCACTTGGAACTGCAGGTGGAACGGCCGGAACCCCTGGCGGACAGCATTCAGAACGCCGGTGCCATCTTCCTGGGGGCCTGGACCCCGGAGGCGGTGGGGGATTACCTGGCGGGCCCGAACCACACCCTGCCCACCTCAGGCACCGCCCGCTTCGCCGGGGCTCTGAGCGTGGAGACCTTCCTGCGCCACACCAGCCTGATCCAGTTCAACCGCCAGGCCCTGGAGGCCACCGGTCAGGCGGTGACCACCCTGGCCGACAGCGAAGGACTGCACAGCCACGCCGAATCGGTGCGGCGACGGCTGGACTGAGGGCCCTCAGCGCTTCACCAGATCACGCACGCCGGCCACGCCGCCGTTGATCTCACCCACCAGCACCTGGTCGGTGATGTTCACGAACAGGCCGTTCTCCAGCACCCCCGGCAGGTTGTTGATCTCCTTCTCCAGGGAAAACGGATCGCTAATGCCGCCAGCGAACTTGACGTCGAGCACCAGGTTGCCCTGGTCGGTGACCACGGGGCCGGCCTTTTTCACGGCCATGCGCAGCTGGGCATCCCCCCCCATGGCCCGCAGCTGGGCCTGCACCTGACGCCAGGCACCCGGCAGCACCTCCACCGGCAACAGGAAGCCCAGGTTGAGGGTGTCGACGAGCTTGGTGGAATCCACCACCACCACGAAGCGCTCGGCCCGCACGGCCACCAACTTCTCCTGCACATGGCAGGCACCGCCCCCTTTGATCAGCTGGAAAGCGGGATCCACTTCATCAGCACCGTCGATGGCCAGATCGATGCGGTCGACGGCGTTGAGGCTCTGCAGGGGGATGCCGAGCTCGGCCGCCAGCACTTCCCCCTGGAAGGAGGTGGTGACCCCCACGATGTCGGTGAGTTCACCGCTCTTGAGCTTGGCGCCGAGGGCCTGGATCATCAGGGCGGCCGTGGAGCCCGATCCCAGGCCCACCACCATGCCGCTGCGGATCTGTTCAGTGGCGGCCGCCGCCACCGCCCGCTTCATCTGATCCTGCAGATCCGCCATCACCACACCGCAACAGGGCCGTGACCGTAGCTCAGGCGTGGGGCAGGGCTGCCGGCCGAATCGAGAGCTCGAGCTGTTGATCCCCGCGCAGCACCGTGAGCGGCAGGGTCTCGCCCACCTGAGAGGCCTCCACCAACCGCAGCAGGGCCGCCGGATCGGGCACGGCCTGTTCGGCGGCAGCCACCACCAGGTCGCCGCGGCGCAGGCCCGCCGTCTCGGCGGGGCTCTCCGGCAGCACCCGCTGCACCAGGGCGCCATCACGCTCCGGCAATTGCAGCAGGGCGTTGGGGTCGGCGTTGTTGTCGCGGGCCAGGCGTGGGTTGAGGGGCACCAACTGCAGCCCCAGGTAGGGGTGCACCACGGTGGAGCCCTGGCCCAACTGGGCCGCCACCCCCTTGGCCAGGTTGATGGGGATGGCGAAGCCCAGGCCCGCCCCGGGGCCGGAACGCACCAGGGTGTTAATGCCCACCACTTCGCCGCTGGCGTTGATCAGGGGGCCACCGGAGTTGCCGGGGTTGATGGCGGCATCGGTCTGAATCAGATCGAGACGCTTATCGGAAAAGCCAAGGCTGGTGATGTTGCGATGCAGGCTGCTGACGATCCCCAGGGTCACGGTGCGCTCCAGTCCGTAGGGAGTGCCCAGGGCGATGGCCCAGTCGCCCACCTCAAGGCGCTCGGAATCCCCCAGGGGGGCGGCCTTGAGGCCAGAGCCCCGGGGGATGCTCACCACCGCCAGATCGGTGATCGCATCACTGCCGAGCACGGTGCCCTCCACATCGCGGCCGTCAGCCAGGGTGACCTCCACCCGGTCAGCCCCCTCCACCACATGGGCATTGGTGAGCACCAGACCCTTGGCATCGATCACGATCCCCGAGCCCTGGCCCCGCTCCCGGCTATGGGGCAGCTGATCGCCGAACAGCTCCCGCAGCAGCGGGTCGTTAAAGGAGGGGTCGAGGCCCACCTTGGGCACGCTGCGCTCGGTGTCGATGCGCACCACGGCGGGGGCCACCTTTTTCACGGCCGCGCTCACAAAGCTGCTGCCGGACCCCAGGCCATCGGCCCAGGCCGGTGCCGCCAGCCACAGGCTCAGCAGCAACAGCAACGGCAGGGCGAAGACACGGCGCACGCAGGCCCGAGCAAGTGGGTCAAAGGCTAGGCAGCTGGCCCTGGCAGCCAACGCAGCAGCTCGGTGGTGATCTCCCCCTCGGCCCCGAGCCGCAGCAGGCGGCCGCCGGGGTGGTCGGCCTGCCCTAAGGGGCAGGGCTGCACCGCCGTGAACGACGCCAGGGTGGAGGGACAACTCCACAGGGGCAGGGGATCACCACCGCCGGGCCGGGGCAACAGCGCCTGCCAGTGCTGGTGCACGTGGCCACAAACCAGCCCCCGCACCCGCGGGCTGGTCAGCAAACGATCCAGCAGCTCCGGGCCCTGGCGCAGGCCGATGGCATCCAGCTCCGGTGACCCGATCGCCAGCGGCGGATGGTGCAAGGCCACCAGCAATGGCGGGCCGGCGCCCGCCAGTTGCGTGTCCAGCCAGGCCAATTGACGTGGCTCCAGCCAACCCTCCACGGCGCCGGGCCGATGGCTGTTGAGCAGCAGCAGTCCCCAGCCCGGCAGCGACAGGCCCCCTGGCGCGAGCGCAGCCGTGCGCCCCAGGGCGCAGCGCAACAGACCCGGATGATCGTGGTTCCCCGGCAGCAGAGCCACTGCGACGCCCAGGGGCAGCACCGCCTGCTCCAACCACTGCCGCAGGCGCACGTAGCCCCCCAGGCTCTCGTCCTGACAGAGGTCACCGCTGATCAGCAGCCAATCGGGGGGAGCCTGCAGCTGCCGCAGGGCTGCGGTCCAGCCCTGGTGCAGACAGGCCAACGCCTGGCGACCGCGGCAACGGCCCTGGGGATCCGCCAGCAGGTGCGGATCGCTCAGCTGCAGGACATGGATCACACCGAGACGGCGGCGAGTTGGCCCTAAGTTGCCCGCTCTGCGCATGGCTGGCATGGCTGCGATCCCCCCGGGCACCCGTCAACGCTGCGCCCTGTGCCAGGTGGAAATCCAGGGGCTGGTGGGTGGCGTCGATCAGGTGCACTTCAGCCAGGGAGCACCATCCACCCGCTCGAAGCTCTGGGCACGGGTGTGCCAGTACCTGCGCACCGATGAGCAGAAGGCCCAGTGCCTGAACCAGGATCCGGCCCTGCGCGGTGAGCTCAAGCCCGGTGATGCCTACATGGAACCACCGGCGGTGGACCTGAGCTCCCTGGGCGGCTGAGGCCGAACCGGCGATCACCTAAGTTGAGGGTGTGCCCGGCGGGCACCCCTGATTGTCTGTGGGTCATCCACCCCAGGCGCTCAGGACGCAGATCCCTGCAGGTGCCGGACGGGCTGCCCGTCCCCCTGTCTCCGATCCGGCCTTGCCGCATCCCCTGACCCCCGACCTCGAGCACCTGGTTCGCCAGGTGGCCACCGATGCCGGGTATCAGCTGTGCGGCCTCCAGCTGTTGACCCATCGCATCCCAATGACGCTTCAGGTGCAGCTGCGCCTGGGCGACGGGGGCGATGTGAATCTGGATGACTGCGCCAACTTCAGCGGCGTACTGGGGGATGCTCTGGAGGCCGACGGCCTGCTGGAGGAGGCCTATGTTCTGGAGATCAGCAGTCCTGGCATCAGCGAAGAGCTGAGCGATGACCGCGATTTCCGCAGCTTCCGCGGTTTTCCGGTCTGCGTTCGCTACCGCGACGCCAAGACGGGTGCGGAGGCCGAACGGGAGGGCCTGCTGCTGGAGCGCGACGACAGCAGCGTGCACCTGAACGTGCGCGGCCGCACCGTTCGCCTGCCCCGGCCTGATGTGATCAGCGTTCGTCTGATCACCCCCAGCGAAGCCTGACCCCCGATCCGTTTCCGCGACACCCGCACCCCCCATGGCCCTTGTTCTGCTCCCCGGTCTGGCAAACCTGATCGAGGACATCAGCGAAGAGAAGAAGTTGCCCACCCCCGTGGTGGAGGCGGCCCTGCGCGAGGCCCTGCTCAAGGGCTATGAGCGGTATCGCCGCACCCTCTATCTGGGCATCAGCGAAGACCCCTTCGAGGAGGACTACTTCTCCAACTTCGATGTGGCGCTCGACCTCGATGAGGAGGGCTACCGCGTGCTGGCCTCCAAGATCATCGTGGAGGAGGTGGAGAGCGAAGACCACCAGATCGCCCTGGCTGAGGTGATGCAGGTGGCCGAGGACGCCCAGGTGGGCGACACCGTGGTGCTCGATGTGACCCCGGAGAAAGAAGACTTCGGCCGCATGGCCGCCGCCACCACCAAGCAGGTGCTGGCCCAGAAGCTGCGCGATCAGCAGCGCCGCATGATCCAGGAGGAGTTCGCGGATCTGGAGGATCCCGTGCTCACCGCCCGGGTGATCCGTTTCGAGCGCCAGAGCGTGATCATGGCCGTGAGCAGTGGCCTGGGCCGCCCCGAAGTGGAAGCGGAACTGCCCCGCCGCGACCAGCTCCCCAACGACAACTACCGCGCCAACGCCACCTTCAAGGTGTTCCTTAAGGAGGTGAGCGAGGTGCCCCGCCGCGGCCCGCAGTTGTTCGTGAGCCGCGCCAACGCCGGCCTGGTGGTCTACCTGTTTGAAAACGAGGTGCCCGAGATCCAGGAGGGCTCGGTGCGCATCGTGGCCGTGGCCCGTGAAGCCAATCCCCCCAGCCGGTCCGTCGGTCCTCGCACCAAGGTGGCCGTGGATTCCGTGGAGCGGGAAGTGGATCCGGTGGGGGCCTGCATCGGCGCCCGCGGCTCCCGTATCCAGCAGGTGGTGAACGAGCTGCGCGGCGAAAAAATCGATGTGATCCGCTGGTCGCAGGACCCGGGCCAGTACATCGCCAACTCCCTGAGCCCCGCGCGGGTGGAGATGGTGCGTCTGGTGGATCCCGAGGGCCAGCACGCCCATGTGCTGGTGCCGCCCGATCAGCTGAGCCTGGCCATCGGCCGCGAGGGCCAGAACGTGCGCCTGGCGGCCCGCCTCACCGGCTGGAAGATCGACATCAAGAACAGCACGGAATACGACCAGGCCTCCGAGGACGAGAAGGTGTCGGAACTGATCGCCATGCGTGAGGAGGAGGAAGCCCTGCAGGCGGAAGCCGAAGCGCGCATGGAGGCGGAGCAGGTGCTACGGGCCGAGGAGGACGCCCGCCTGCGGGAGCTGTATCCCCTGCCGGAAGACGAGGAGGACTACGACGACGGGAGCTACGCCGAGTATGAGCAGGAGCCCGAGGCACCGGCAGAAGCAGAAGCAGAGGCAGAGGCCCAGCCCGAGGCCGAACCTGACGCCGAAGCCGCCACCGACGAGGACGAGGCCCGGTGAGTGGCCGCAGCGTCCTCCGGCGCTGCGTGACCTGCCGGACCCTGCTGGATCGTCAGCAGCTCTGGCGGGTCATCCGCTTGGCCCATGGAGGACTGGCCCTCGACCAGGGGATGGGGAGGTCGGCTTATCTGTGCCGCGACCACACCTGCCTCGAGGAGGCCCGACGCCGCAAGAAATTGCAGAAGGCACTCCGTTGCCAAGTTGCAGATTCCATCTACGCGGCATTGGAGCAGCGCCTGGAGGCCTCCCCTTCCGCAGGCGCTGAGGCAAGATGAACATTGGCCTCACCGTGGGTTGAGGTCCGGTGGCACCCGTTGCCCCGACCACTTGGAGCACTGAATGACCAGCAGCGGCAAAGTCAGGATTTACGAGCTGTCCAAGGACTTGGGCCTTGAGAACAAGGACGTGCTCGATGCCGCCGAAAAGCTGGCCATTGCTGCCAAGAGCCACAGCAGCTCGATCAGCGATGACGAAGCTGCCCGCATCCGCAACCTGATCAAAGGGGGTACCAACGGTGCTGCCGCCGCGGCCCCGGCTCCGAAGTCGATCCTGTCCGTGAAAAAAGCAGCGGCGCCTGCCCCCGCCCCCGAATCCCCCAAACCGGCCGCCCCGAAGGCTGCGGCGCCCGTCACCGCGCCGGCAGCCCCAGCCCGGCCGGCACCGGCGAAGCCCCCCGCCGCGGCCAAGCCACCCGTGGTGGTGGCGAAACCCGCCGCCAAGCCCCCCGTGGTGGCCGCCAGCAAGCCGCCAGCGGCACCGGCCAAGCCGGCCGTGATCGCCACCAAGCCGGCGGTGGTGGCCAACAAGCCCGCTGCCTCCGCACCGGCCCGTCCCGCCTCCGCACCCCCCGGCGCCCCACCGGCCCGCCCGGCGGCCGCCAAGCCCGCCCCTGGGGCCCCCAGCCGCCCGGGCGCCCCAGCCCCGAGCCGTCCGGCACCGGCC
>JBEIQU010000192.1:0-3914 GCA_040376355.1 Prochloraceae cyanobacterium
CCTCATGCAGGGCGTTGAAGGTGTGAAAGAACTCCTCCTGGGTGTATTCCTTGCCCTCGATGAACTGAATGTCGTCCACCAGGATCAGATCGGCGGCGCGGTAGCGGTCGCGGAACTTCTGCATGCCGTCCTTGCGGATGGCCTGAATCAGATCGTTGGTGAAGGTTTCGGTGCTCACGTAGGCCACGCGGGCCTCCGGATCGATCTCCAGCCGGTAGTGGCCGATGGCCTGCATCAGGTGGGTCTTGCCCAGGCCGACCCCACCGCAGAGGAACAGGGGATTGAATTCGCGGCCGGGAGCCTCCGCCACCGCCAGGGCGGCCGCATGGGCCATGCGGCTGTTGGGCCCCACCACAAAGCGGTTGAACACGGAGCGGGGGTTGAGCCCCGGGGCCAGCTTGCGGGGGGTCTCGCCGGTGGCGGTGACGGCCGGCAGGGGAGGGCGACTGGCCACCGCAGCCGGGGCATGGCCGTTGCCATTGGACGCCTGGGCCAGGGGAGGCTCCCCGTTAAGGGCCTGCAACCCAGGGGCCCCATCACCCCCGGCGGAGGTCTCCACGGTGACAGCAATCGGCCGGCCGGCGATCTCGCTGGCCACCGCGCCGATGGTGGGCAGGTAGTTCTTGCGCAGCCAGCCGCAGGCAAAGGCGTTGGGGGCCAGCAGCAGCAACTGATCCCCGGAGAGGTCAGCGCAACGGGCCGGCCGGATCCAGGTTTCGAAGGTGGGTTTGGAGAGGTTGCCCTGCAGGGCCTCCTGAACCTGACGCCACAGCTGATCCCCCTGCTGCACCGTCACGCCCAACCTCGGGGCTCACGAATATAGGGGTAGTCAGCGGAGCTGCCCGTCTCTGATGATGCGATCCAGAGACCGACCTCACCCGCCTCCAGCATGAGCCGTTTCGTGTGTGGCCACCGTCGCCTTTCGATCAGCTCGGCGCTGCTGGCCGGGCTGCTGCTGGGGGGCTGCAGCGGCGGCCTGCCGGGGGTGCCCTGGGGCCGCGGCGGTGACCCCACCCAAGTGAGCGATGCCCCCCCGGGTGGGGCCCTGCAACCGGGCAACAACTTCATCGTCAACGCCGTCGACAAGGTGGGGCCGGCCGTGGTGCGCATCGACACGGTGCGGCGGGTGGTGAACCCGCTGGGGGGGCTGTTCGGCTCGGGACCCTCGGTTCAGCAGCAGCAGGGCCAGGGGTCTGGCTTCATCACCCGCTCCGATGGGGTGATCCTCACCAACGCCCACGTGGTGGAGGGGGCCACGGAGGTGGGGGTGACCCTGCCGGATGGCCGCAGCTTCCGCGGCAAGGTGCTGGGGGGCGATCCGATCACCGACGTGGCCGTGGTGAAGGTGGCGGCGGCGGGCCTGCCGGTGGCGCCGTTGGGGGATTCGAGCAAGGTGCGGCCCGGCGAATGGGCGATCGCCATCGGCAACCCGCTCGGGCTCGACAACACCGTGACCGCCGGGATCATCAGCGCCGTGCAACGCACCAATGCCGTGGGGGAGGGCCAACGGGTGCCCTACCTGCAGACCGACGCGGCGGTGAACCCCGGCAACAGCGGCGGGCCGTTGATCAATGAACGGGGCCAGGTGATTGGCATCAACACCGCCATCCGCCAGGCCCCGGGCGCGGGCCTGAGCTTTGCCATCCCGATCAACCTGGGGCGCCAGATCGCCGCCCAGATCCTGGAGACAGGGCGCGCCTCGCACCCCTACATCGGCGTGCGGCTGCAGGCCCTCACGCCGCAGCTGGCCCGGGAGGTGAATGCCACCAATGCCGAATGCCGCCTGCCCGAAAGCAACGGGGTGGTGGTGGTGGAGGTGATGCCCGGCAGCCCCGCCGCCCGCGGCGGCCTGCGGCCCTGCGATCTGATCGAACAGGTGGGGGGCACGGCGGTGGACAACCCCTCCGAGGTGCAGGTGGCCGTGGATCAGGGGCGCGTCGGCCAGCCCCTGCCGCTGCGGGTGCAGCGGGGCCCGCGGCAACTGAATCTGCAGTTGCGGCCGGCGGAACTGCCGCGGCAGAACTGAGGCCTTGAGCGGTCCTCAGCGCCAGCTGGTGGTGCTGGCCCGCTGGCCGGCGGAGGGGCGCTGCAAGCGGCGGCTCGCGGCCGACATCGGATCCATGCGGCGGGCGACGGCGGTGCAGCGGCGGCTCACCCACCACACCCTGCACACGGCGGCCGCGGCCGCCGGCGCCCACGGCGCCCAGCTGCTGCTGGCGGTGGATGGACTGGGCCCCCGCGCCCTACGGCGCTGGGGGCAAACCCTGCGGCGGGAGGGCATCGACGCCACCCTGATGGCCCAGGGCCACGGCAACCTGGGCTGCCGCATGCAGCGTCAATGGCGCCTGGGTTTCCAGGCCGGCGCCGAGCAGGTGGTGCTGATCGGCAGCGACCTGCCGGCCCTGGAGGTGGGCCACCTGGAGCAGGCCTTCGCGGCGTTGAAGCAGCGGCCGCTGGTGCTGGGCCCCGCCAGCGATGGCGGCTACTGGTTGATCGGGTTGAACCGATCGGGCTTCGCCCAGGCGGGCACGGCGCTGATGGGCGGCATCCCCTGGGGCAGCGATCAGGTGCTGGCCACCACCCTGGAGCGGGCGCGAGAGCAGCACCTGCAGCCGGCGCTGCTGCCGCAGCTCAGCGACCTCGACACCCGCTCCGCCCTGGGGCCCTGGCTGCGGCGATGATCAGGCGATGACCAACCGCCCCGGATGATCGGCAGCGACCCCCAGGCCCAGCCCTTCCCCCGCCTGGCGCGGATCAGCATGGTGCGGGTACTGGCGCAGCTCGCCTGGCGCATGCGCTGGGACCTGGCCCTGATGGCCCTGCTGGGGGGCATCGGCCTGGGGGTGCAACAGATCCAGCAGGTGCAGAACCTGGTGCTGATGGACAGCAGTTCGCTCACCACCCTGGGCATCGCCGTGTCGGTGTTTGTGGCCTTCCGCAACACCCATGCGATCAACCGCTGGTGGGAATCGCGCACCCTGTGGGGCGCGATCGTGAACAACAGCCGCAGCTGGCGTGACACCCTCGGCAGCCTGCTGGGCCAACCACAGCAAGCGGAGCGGCAGCGGCTGGTGGCACTGCAGGCCCTGCTGTGCTGGCTGCTGAACTTTGAGCTGCGGGGCCGCTGGCGCACCGATGCACGCCAACACGCCGATGCCCTCAGCAATGCCCTGGGCCTGCCGCCGCGGATCCGGTTACAGGAGGGGTTAATCCGAAAGGCCGAGGAGATCGGCCGCCTCCACCAGGAGGGCTTGATCAACGACTGGGGCCGCGATGCCCTGCTGCGCTGCAGCGAAGTGTTCACCAATGCCCTCGGCGGCCTGCAGCGGATTCGCAATTCGCCGATCCCCCCCACCTATGACGTGTTCATCCGCGGCATCTGTTGGTTCTACGGCTACGCCCAGTTTCTGAACTTCGTGAACCGGGGCGACATCTGGGAGGGCACGGTGATCCTGGTGGGATTCATCACCGCCGAACGGGTGGGGGCCTACGTGGAAAACCCCTTCGACGACGACGGCAAGAGCTTCTGTGTGCCAATGGATTCGGTGTGCCGCACCATCAGCGGTGATCTGCTCGGCCCCCATAGCCCCCTGACCCAACTCCCGATCAGCAGCGACCCCAGCCGTTGGTCATGACCAGCACCCGGCCCTCCGTGGCGGTGGTGATTCCGGTGCTTGAGGAAGCGCAGCGGCTGCCGCTGCTACTGGCGGATCTTGCCCGCGGGCCAGCCGGCCTGCTAAGCGAGCTGGTGGTGGTGGATGGCGGCAGCAGCGATGGCAGCGCCGAGCTGGCCCAGCTGGCCGGCGCCACCGTGCTGCACAGCCCCGCCAGCCGCGGACGCCAACTGCAGCGCGGCATTGCCGCCACAACGGCTCCCTGGCTGTTGCTGTTGCATGGCGATGCCCGCCTGCCCG
>JBEIQU010000128.1:0-5304 GCA_040376355.1 Prochloraceae cyanobacterium
GGCCTGGCCTTTGGTCTCGACCGCATGGTGATGCTGCTGGCGGGTGAGGAGTCGATCCGCGACACGATCGCCTTCCCGAAAACGCAACAGGCCCGTTGCCTGATGACCGGCGCCCCCGGCGGCGTGGCCGACAAGCAACTGGAGGAGCTGCACGTAACCAGCACCTGGGTGGAGGAGGAGGAGGGCTAAACCGCCGTAGGGCAAACGCCAAGGCCGCCAGAACCCGAACACAAACCAGGCATTTCCACCTGCGTCTCAACTGAGACCCGAGCCTGGGGGTGTTCTTCGTCTGGAGTGGGCTTGCCCCGCGCTCCCGCCACCCGTCAAAGTCCCGCCAAGGGCAGCCGGCGGCGCTCCAGCAGCGACCTGGTGCGCCTCTACCTGCAGGACATCGGCCGGGTGGACCTGCTCAGCCACGAGGAGGAGCTCACCCTGGCCCGCCTGGTGCAGCACCGGGAACGGCTGCTGCGGGAACGGCGGCATCTGGCGGAACACTGCCCGCCACTGGCGGAGCTGATCCAGCTGGAGGAGCAGCGGCAGCGGCTGGCTTCGCAGCTCGGCCATCGCCCCACCCTGCAGCAGTGGGCGGAGCAGGGCGGCCTAGAGACGGCGGTGCTGCGGGAGCGGCTGCGGCAGGGGCAGCAGCACTGGGCACAGCAGAGCGGCCTGGAGGCCGGAGCCCTCAAGCAGGCGCTGCACCAGGGGCAGCGCGCCCGCGACCGCATGATCCAGGCCAACCTGCGCCTGGTGGTGGCCGTGGCCAAGAAGTACCAGCAGCGGGGCATGGAACTGCTGGACCTGGTGCAGGAGGGCACCCTGGGGTTGGAGCGGGCCGTGGAGAAATACGACCCCACCCGGGGCTTCCGCTTCAGCACCTACGCCTACTGGTGGATCCGCCAGGGGATCACCCGGGCCATCGCCACCCAGAGCCGCACGATCCGGCTGCCGGTGCATGTCACCGAAAAGCTCAACCGCATCAAGAAGGCCCAGCGCCAGATCGCCACGGAGCACGGGCGGCTGGCCTCGGTGGCCGACCTGGCCCAGCGGCTGGGGCTGAGCGAGGAGGTGGTGCGGCTCACCCTGATGCGCGTGCCGCGGGCCGTCTCGCTGGACACGCGGGTGGGCCGCGAGCAGGACACCGAGCTCAGCGAACTGCTGGAGGACAGCCACGCCACCCCGGAGCAGGAGCTCACCCGCGAGCAGCTGCACGCCGACCTGGAGGCCCTGCTGGAGGAGCTCACCAGCCGCGAAGCGGCGGTGATCCGGCTGCGCTACGGCCTCGAGGACGACCAGCCCCAGACCCTCTCAGAAATCGGCGCCGGATTGCAGCTGTCGCGGGAGCGGGTGCGCCAGATCGAATGCCGCGCCCTGCTCAAGCTGCGCCAGCCCCAGCGGCGCTGCCGCGTGCACGATTACCTGCCCAGCCTCGACAGCGATTTGGGCGATTCCTGAGCCCCCCCCTGGAGGGGCCCGGTAAATTGAAGGGTCGCTGCTGATGCCATGGCCAAATTCGTCTTTGTGACCGGTGGCGTGGTGTCCAGCATTGGCAAGGGCATCGTGGCCGCCAGCCTCGGACGATTGCTGAAGAGCCGTGGCTACAGCGTTTCGATCCTCAAGCTCGACCCGTATCTGAACGTGGATCCGGGCACCATGAGCCCGTTCCAGCACGGGGAGGTGTTCGTCACCGAAGACGGCGCCGAGACCGACCTCGACCTGGGCCACTACGAGCGGTTCACCGACACGGCCATGTCGCGCCTCAACAGCGTGACCACCGGCTCGATCTACCAATCGGTGATCAACAAGGAGCGCCGCGGCGATTACAACGGTGGCACCGTGCAGGTGATCCCCCACATCACCGGTGAGATCCGCGAGCGCATCCACCGGGTGGCGGCCAATAGCGGCGCCGATGTGGTGATCACGGAGATCGGCGGCACCGTGGGCGACATCGAGTCGCTGCCGTTCCTGGAGGCCATCCGCGAATTCCGCGGCGACGTGGGCCGCAACGACACGGCCTACGTGCACGTGACCCTGCTGCCCTACATCGGCACCTCCGGCGAGCTCAAGACCAAGCCCACCCAGCACTCCGTGAAGGAGCTGCGCTCGATCGGCATCCAGCCGGATGTGCTGGTGTGCCGCAGCGACCGCAGCATCAGCGAAGACCTCAAGGCCAAGATCGGCGGCTTCTGCGGCGTGCCCAAGCGGGCCGTGATCCAGGCCCTCGACGCCGACAGCATCTACGCCGTGCCGATCGCGATGGAGCAGGAGGGCCTGTGTCGGGAGGTGCTCGACCTGCTGGGCCTGGCGGACCACGAGAGCGACATGGCCCTGTGGGCCGCCATGGTGGCGAAGCTGCGCAACCCCGGCCCATCGGTGAAGGTGGCGCTGGTGGGCAAGTACGTGCAGCTCAACGACGCCTACCTGTCGGTGGTGGAGGCCCTGCGCCACGCCTGCATCGACCGCGATGCCGCCCTCGACCTGCACTGGATCTGCGCCGAACAGATCGAGGAGCAGGGGGCTGACAGCCTGCTGCGGGGGATGGATGCGGTGGTGGTGCCCGGTGGCTTCGGCAACCGTGGCGTGGACGGCAAGGTGGCGGCGATCCGCTGGGCCCGCGAACAGCGGGTGCCGTTCCTGGGGCTCTGCCTCGGCATGCAGTGCGCCGTCATCGAGTGGGCCCGCAACCAGGCGGGCCTGGTGGGTGCCACCAGCGCGGAACTCGACCCCGACAGCCCCCACCCGGTGATCCACCTGCTGCCGGAACAGCAGGACGTGGTGGACCTGGGCGGCACCATGCGCCTGGGGGTCTACCCCTGCCGCCTGGCCACGGGCACCCTGGGCCAACGGCTCTACGGCGATGAGGTGGTCTACGAGCGCCACCGCCATCGCTATGAGTTCAACAACGCCTACCGCAACCTGTTTCTGGAGTCGGGCTACGAGATCAGCGGCACCTCCCCCGATGGCCGCTTGGTGGAACTGATCGAGCTCAAGGACCACCCCTTCTTCACCGCCTGCCAGTACCACCCCGAATTCCTCTCCCGGCCTGGCCGCCCCCATCCGCTGTTCCGCGGCCTGATCGAGGCGGCGCAGCGGCGTCTTCCCTCCAGCCCCAGCGAGGCCATCAACAGCCAGCAGGCGGGCAGCTTCAGCGGCGGGCCACGGCCCCTCTCCTCCCCCTCGGCATGAACGCGGCGGCGGCGGTCGAGGCCCTGACGCTGCCGGTGGTGGAAACCTTCCACTCCCTGCAAGGGGAGGGGCTCCACACGGGCCGCAGTGCGCTGTTCATCCGCCTGGGGGGCTGCAGCGTGGGCTGCAGCTGGTGCGACACCAAACACTCCTGGCCGGCGGCCACCCATCCCCGGCGCCGCCTCGACAGCCTCACCGCGGAGGTGCAGCAGGCCGCCACAGCGGGGGCGGCCTTCGTGGTGATTACCGGCGGCGAACCGCTGGAGCACCCCCTCGACCCCCTCTGCACCACCCTGGCGGCCGCGGGTCTGCCGCTGCATCTGGAAACCAGTGGCGTGGGGCCCTGGAGCGGCCAGTTCCACTGGATCACCCTCTCCCCCAAGCCGCACCGTCCACCCAGCGCCGAAGCCCTGCGCCGCTGCCATGAACTGAAGGTGGTGGTGCACGAAGCGCAGGATCTGGCCTTCGCCGAGGCCATGGCCAGCGCCGCCCTCGCACAGCGCCGCTCCGGCGAACCCAGCCCGGCCCTGCTGCTGCAGCCGGGGTGGGACTGCCCCGAAGGCCAACGGCTGGCCATTGGCTTTGTGCAGGCTCACCCGAGCTGGCGCCTCAGCCTGCAGAGCCACAAATGGCTGGGGGTGCGCTGAGCCGCAACGCCGCTGGGCATCATGGGGACGGCGCCCCCCGCGACCCCGTGCCCACCGCCATCGCCCTGCTCTCCGGAGGGCTCGATTCCGCCACCGCCGCCGCCCTGGCCCAGGAGGCTGGCCTGCGGGTCATCGGCCTGTCGTTCGATTACGGCCAGCGCCACCGCCGTGAACTGGAGGCCGCCGCCGCCGTGGCCGACGCCCTGCAGCTGGCGGAGCACCACACGATCGCTGTCGACTTGGCGGCCTGGGGGGGATCGGCCCTCACCGATCCCGCCATGGCCGTGCCCAGCGGCGGCCTGCAGACCGGCGTGATCCCCAGCACCTACGTGCCCGGCCGTAACACCGTGTTCATCGCCATTGGCCTCAGCCTGGCGGAGGCCCGCGGCGCCGAGCGGCTGGTGCTCGGGGTGAATGCGGTGGATTACTCCGGCTACCCGGACTGCCGGCCCGACTACCTGGAGGCCTTTCAGCAGCTGGCGGACCTGGCCAGCAAGGCGGGGCGTGAGGGCCATGGCACCCGCCTCTGGGCCCCCCTGGTGCAGTGGAGCAAGACCCGCATCGTGCAGGAAGCCCTGCGGCTGGGGGTGCCGATCGCGCAAACCTGGAGCTGCTACAGCGGTGGCACGCAGCCCTGCGGCGTCTGTGACAGCTGCCGCATCCGCGATGCCGCCCTGATCGAAGCGGGCCACCCCGACCTGGCCAGCGGCCCTGCGCGCCCGTGAGCAGCGCGCCGACCCCCGCCACCCAGGCGCCCCCGCAGCGGCGCCCGCTGCCGTGGTGTGATCCCGCCGCCGTGGCGGCAGCGCTGGCGGCCCGCTGGGGACCGGAGGGGCTGATCTGGCTGGACGGGGATGGCACCAGCCTGGGGCGCTGGCTCACCCTGGCGGCCGATCCCCTGGAGCAACACTGCTGCCGCGGCCGACCCGGAGAGGCGGGCGCCAGCGACCCGTTTGCCCGGCTGGCGCAGCTGGGGCCAGGGCACTGGTGCGGTTGGCTGAGCTACGAAGCGGCCGCCTGGGTGGAGCCCGCCGGCCACTGGAAGGCCGATGCCATGGCCAGCCTCTGGATCGCCCGTCACGATCCGGTGCTGCGCTTCGACCTGCAGCAACAGCAGCTGTGGATCGAAGGCCACGATCCCGGCCGACTGGAGACGATGGCCCGTTGGCTGGAGGCGGAGCCGCCTTCCCTGCCGCCCTCGCTGCCGACCCCAATGGGCCACCCCTGGCCCGCCCTGGCGGCCGATCACTGGCACTGGCATAGCGACACCGACGCCTTCGCCTCCGGAGTGGAGCAGCTGCGGGAGCTGATCGCCGCTGGCGATCTGTTCCAGGCCAACCTCACCGCCTGTTGCAGCACCGCCCTGCCGGCGGATGGGCCCCAGGGGGCAGCGGCGGCCCTGCCGCTGTTTCTGCAGCTGCGCCGGCGCTGCCCGGCACCGTTTTCCGGCCTGGTGATCGCCGGAGGAGCCGCC
>JBEIQU010000230.1:0-3320 GCA_040376355.1 Prochloraceae cyanobacterium
AGTTCTGGATCCACGGTGATCTGCACGGTGCCGCTGCGGTCGCGCAGGTCGATGAAGATCACCCCGCCGTGGTCGCGGCGCCGGTCCACCCAACCGCACAGCATCACCTGCTGGCCGGCGTGATCGGCGCGCAGATCGCCGCAACCGTGGCTGCGCATGGTTGAACCGCAAGCAATTGGGGATTTTCCCACGGCGGCCCCTGGCGCTAGTCGCTGGCTGGTGTTGACCGAGGGGATCGCCCCTGGCCACCGTGGGCGCCCTGGTGACCAACCCCGAGGGCAAGGTGCTGATTGTGCGCACCGGCCAGTGGCGGAGCAGCTGGGGGGTGCCGGGCGGCAAGGTGGAATGGGGCTAAACCCTGGAGTCCGCCCTGCTGCGCGTGTTTCGCGAGGAGGTGGGGCTGAAGCTGGATCGGGTGCGCTTCTCCCTGTTGCAGGAGGCAGTGGACGACCCCCAGTTCCACCAGAGCGCCCATTTCCTGCTGATCAACTATTTCGCCCACAGCCGCGGCAGTGTGATCACGCCCAACCAGGAAATTGATGAGTCGGCCTGGGTGACGCCGGAGCAGGCACTCACCTACTCCGCTCAACAGCTTCACCCGCATCCTTGTGCAGTGCTTCATCAATGGCGAGCTCGCCGGGGACCTCGCCGCCGCCGGCCCTGGTGCCGAGCTGGCCCCATGAGCGCCATTAGCCCTCGACGGCCCCCAGCGTGATACGCCTCGTTTCCGTGATCACGCCGGTGTTGCCGGCCCATTCCGCCTGGCTCACCGACACCTGGCACAGCCTGCGGCAGCAGGAAGCGGAGGCGGACCACGCCTGGGACTGGGAGTGGCTGGTTCAGCGCGATGGTCCGGAACCCCTGCTGGAGCCCCGCCACTCCCGCGCCATGACGCCTTCGCCATCGCTGAGCAGCGGGCCGAAGCCCTCGGGGCTTGGGGTGTGCGCTGGCCGGTGGACCCCCCATCGCCTCAGCCCGATGCAGCTCAGATCAGGTAGCCACCGCTCACCTTGATGTTGGTGCCGGTGATGTAACCGCTGGCGGGATCTGCCAGGAACAGCACCGCCCTCGCCACCTCCTCGGCGGTGCCGAAGCGGCCGGCGGGGATGCGCTCGAGGGGCGGCTTACGCTCGGAGTTGTCGAGGGTGCCGGGGGAGACCCCGTTCACCGTGATGCCATGGGGCGCCTCGGTGACGGCCACAGGGTGCGGGTGAGCATCTCCGCCGCTGGGGGCGCCAGGGCCAAAGCCGGGCGACCGGCCGGGTGGAACACCACGGCCACATCGGCACTCTCCAGCAGGGTGCGGTCGTTTTCGCTATCGCCGCAGGCCAGCAGGGTGGTGGCTTGGGGAGACTCCCCCAGCTAGGTGAGCACCAGGGCCAGGGCCTCCGCCTTGTCGCACGGTGGGGCCATGTGCAACAGCCGCCCGCCGCTCACCGCCCCGAGGCCCTCGAGGGCCAGCTGCCGCCGCAGCCGTTCTCGAACAGAAATGGCTGGGGCGGCAGCTTCGCCAGGGTTTGGAACGCCACCATCTCCGCGAAGGTCTTGCTGGAGGCCAGCAGGGTGGGGATGCCGCGCTGTTGCAGCCGGCGCAGGCACCCGCCCGCCAAAGCGGTTTCGCCCGGATCCTCCAGCAGGGTGTGGTCCACATCGCTCACCACCCGCCAGGCCAGCGCGCCGCCACCCGGTCGTGCGGCGCACGATGGGGCCATCAGGAGCTCTCCTCCAGCCTCTCCACGCCGCCGGCATCGCTGAGGGTGGCGGCCAGCTCTGCCACCGGGCGGCCGGACACCGGATCGATCCATTCCGCGGCGATCTCGGCCAGCGGCAGCAGCACGAAGGCCCGCTCCGCCATGCGGGGGTGGGGCAGCTCCAGGCGTTCGGTGGCGATGCGCAGCTGGCCGTAGAAGATCAAGTCGAGATCGAGGGTGCGGGGGCCCCAGCGCTCCGCCCGCACGCGCCCGAACCGGTTCTCGGTGGCCTGCAGCACATCCAGCAGCGCCTCCGGCGCCAGGGCCACCTCCAGCAGGGCGCAACCATTGACGTAATCGGGCTGCACCGGCCCGATCGGTGCGCTGCGGTACCAACTGGAGCGGCGGATCAGCCGCACGCCCTCGTTGTGGTGGAGGGCTTCCAGGGCTTCCTCCAAGGTGGCGCGGCTGTCGCCCAGGTTGCTGCCCAGGGCAATGGCCACCTGCTGCTGCGGTTCCGGGGTCTTTGCCATAGCGCTGGCTTTGGCGGCGGGGTTCAGGCGGATTCGCCCCTGCTGCGAGTCATGGCGATGGCGATGCGGCCCTGGAAGCGGGGAATTGGAGGCGACACCTTAACCAGACGCGAATGCACCTTCTGGACCGGGTCGAAGGCCAGCACCGCTTCGATGATCACGGCATTGAGCTTCTCGATCGTCTTGAAGCGGGAGGTTTCCAGCAGGTTGGTCACCCGGTCCACCACATCGGCGTAGTTGAGGGTGTTCTCCAGCTGGTCATCGGAGCCGGTGACCGAAAGATCCATCCAGATGGTGAGGTCCAGCTCAAACCACTGGCCGAGCACCTGCTCTTCCGGGAAGTAGCCCGTGTAGCCGTAGCAGCGGATGCCGGAGATCTGGATGGCATCGAGGTCGGGCTTGGTGCTGGTCATCCCTGCGATTTGCGGTGCGAGCCGGCTTGGGCAACCAATTTTGCGGACCGTACTGGCCAGACGCGATGGCCTTTAACCGCGACGATAAAAAGGCCGACTTACCACCATCGCCGGCTCCGCTTTGCCGCGGATCTCCACCGCCAATGCAGTGCCCAGCTTGGCCAGGCCGGCCGGCACATAGGCCAGGGCAATCGCTTCTTCCAGGCTTGGCGACCAGCTGCCGCTGGTAACCACCCCCACCGGTTTGCCATCGGCGAGCACCGGATAGCCGTGGCGGGCGATGGCGCGACCCCGCAGCTTCAGGCCCACCAGCCGCCGGCTGGGGCCCTCGGCGCTCTGGCGCTCCAGCACCTGGCGGCCGATGAAGGGCTTGGGCATCTCCAGGTGCACCAACCAGCCCAGGCCCGCCTCCAGGGGGGTGGTGCTGGCATCCAGTTCATGGCCGTAGAGGTGCATGGCCGCCTCCAGCCGCAGGCTGTCGCGGGCGCCGAGGCCACAGGGGGCCACCCCCTCCGCCACCAGCTGCTGCCAGAGGGCGATGCCGGGCTCTCGCTCCAGCAGCAGCTCAAAGCCGTCTTCCCCGGTGTAGCCGGTGCGGCCCACGAACACCTGGGCCGCCGCCGCCGCCCCGCTCGCCCTGCCCGCCAGCCGCAGCTCCCGGTGGCCAAAGCGGGGCAGATTCG
>JBEIQU010000229.1:0-3374 GCA_040376355.1 Prochloraceae cyanobacterium
CTGGGGGATCCGGCCGCAGCGGCCGCTTCCCTGCAGCGGGTGAACCCCGCCATCACCTGGCGCGAATGGCTGGTGGCGCCGGCGTACGAGCAGGCCGCCGCCGGCGACACCCGCCTGATCCAGGAGCTGCAGGCGGTGTTCCGCGATCCCTACGCCGAGCCCCCCGCCGAGCTGGCCGCCACCTACGACCGCCTGCGTCCGCGCGAATTCTTCAACGCCGGCGGCGTGTCGCACTACAGCTGTTCATCGTAGGGGTGGCTAAAGGCTCGCCAGGGCTACTTAGGCAACGCTCACCTCAAAGGTGGTGAGCAACCGCGGCGCAGGCCTGGGCTGAGGAGACTCCTCCAGGAACAGCTCGGTGGCTTCCCGGAGATTCGCAAGGGCCTCCTCAACCGTTTCCCCCTGGCTCACGGTGCCAACTTCAGGGCACTCAGCCACATACACGTCCTCCTCGCGATGGAGGATCGCCGTCAGGCGCTGCGGAGAAGCAATGCTCATGCCTGAGGAACGGTGCAACTCCAGTCTGAGGCCTTGCGGACGTTCAAGCCATGGACACAAGGACTAGACAGCCAAAGGCACGCATGAGGTAGGCACGCGCTGCGTTGGTAGTTTGATCGTCCGGTCGATAAGCGTCCCGGAGCTGATCCAGATGCCAGAGGAGGACATGAGGCTCGTGCCACCCGGTGAGGTGCTGATGGAGGAGTTCCTCAAGCCCATGGGCGTGAGCCAATACCGCCGGGCCATCACCGCCGACACCGACCTGCGCCTGTGCCGCTTCTTCGGCCTCAGCGAGGGGTTCTGGCTGCGCCTGCAGACCGGCCACGACCTGCGGGTGGCCAAGCAGCAGCTCGGCGATGCCCTCTCAGCCATTCAACCTTGGCCGCAGCACTGATCGAGCCGGTTGCCTGCACGGCTCAGCCAGGATGCCCCCATGAACCTCCCCATCCCAGCTCCCCTAAAGAACGTCCGCACGCTCACGGTGCTGGGCCTGGCTGCCCTGATCGGCCTGGGCACCTGGGCCTGGCACAAGCGCCGCCAACCCACCGAGGTGCAGACGCTGCAGGAGGTGGTGCAGCGCCTCGGCCGCGGCAACAACCTGGGGAAACAGCCCATCAGCTTCATGGTGGCCTCCGGCGGCTATGCGGCCTACCTGGCCCAGCAGCGGGGCCTGTGCAAACCAGACCAGTGCGAACTGTTCACCCAGCTGAATCCCTACAAGCACTACGGCAACGGCTGGGATGAACTGATCCGCCAGGGTTATGCCCTCGACGGCATCGAGGGATGGTCCACCGCCAGCAGAACGGTGGTGATGCCGCAGTCCACCTTCCGGACCTACGGCACCCACAACGGCTACCTCGCCTGCACCGTGGCCCATGAGATCGCGCACGTTCTGCGCCATCACGTGTTCCTCAGCAGCTATCAGGAAAACCACAACCTCAAGAAGCTCACCGAAAAGCCCAAGGAACTCGCCCTGATGCGCGTCTCTCGCGAGCATGAGCTGGAGGCCGACCGCGACTCCGCCGACATGCTGGTGCGGGCGGGTTTCAAGGGCCGCATCTGCCAACAGGGGCTGGCGTTCATGCACCGCGCCAACGGCGATGGCAGTGCCACCGAGCCGGAATCCACCCACCCCGGCTACGAAGAGCGCGTCCGCGCGATTCGCCTCCACTACGACGCCCTCGAGAAGAAGCCCCCCAAGCCGCAGCCCTCCACCCAGGGCAGCTTCCGCTACGACGCAGCGAACAACCTGCTCACCTTCTCGCCCAAGCCCTGAACCCTCAGGGCGTGCAGGGCCCGTTGGCGCTCACGACCACCTCATCGCCCAACTGCACCGAGGCCAGCAGGGTCTGCAGCACCGGAGCCGCCACATTCACGCAGCCGCCCGTCACCTTCTGGCCGATGCGCGTGTCGTTGTTGCTGCCGTGGATGGCGAAGCTGTACCAGCGGAACTTGCCGTCGTAGGTGTCGAAGCGGAACGGCTGCTTCACACCGCCCACCGGCGCCAGGCTCACGTAGCCGATGCCGTATTCGCCGATCTCATGGTCGCCGTTGAAATCGATGGCGTTCATGCTCTTGAACAGTGTGCGGCGCAGCTCCGCCTCGCTCTTGCCCGATTGCTTGATCAACGCCGGATCCATCGCAAAACGGGTGGGGCTCAGGATCGCGTTCACCTTGAAGCGGCCCAGGGGCGTATAGCCCTCCTCAAAGCGGGCGCCGGCGCAGGTGACGCCATGGCGCCCGAAGCCCACCTTGAACAGCTTGCGCTCCTCACCGCGGGGCAGCACCCCGAAGCTGCTGGAGGGGTCCTTGAGGTCGAGGTTGATGCGGATCGGCCCGGTGATCGGCGGTGCCGCAGCGTTACCGCCTTTGCCGCCACCGCAGCCCGCCAGCACCAGACAGAGCCCTGCCCCAATCCCCACGGCGGCGGGCGAGGGCAGACGTCGCATGGCGAGGCGGAAGCGCTGGCCCCATGTTGCCGCGTTCTCGCCGATCGGCATGGGGTGGCCGTACCCGGATGGATTGCACCGGCGTTGCAGGGGAACCATCACAATGAACAGAGACCGGTGAGCACCATGCACACCTATTCAGCGGTGATTGAGCGCTGCCAAGAAACGGGCTTCCTGGTGGGCTACGTACCGGGATTCCCTGGTGCCCACAGCCAAGCGGAAACCCTGGAAGAGCTGCAGGCCAATCTTCAGGAAGTGATCGCCATGCTGCTGGAGGATGGCGCACCGGTTCTTGAAAGCGACTTCGTTGGCCTTCAGGAAATCGTGGTTCCAGCCTGAGCGTGGGATCAACACCGGTTCTCAAGCCTGGGGAAGTGGCGGAAATCCTCAGGAAGCTGGGCTTTGAGCTGATTCGCCAACGGGGATCCCATCAGCAGTTCCGCGATCGACGCGGCCGGTGCACCACGCTGCCAGTCCACAAGGGTCGGGACATCGCCCCTCCGCTGCTGAGGCAGATCGCCAAAGACATCGGCATGAGCGCCGAGGAATTTCTTCAGCACCGCTAAGGCCCCATCACCCACCAGAGTGGGGGCAGCAGCACGCCCGCGAGCCCATGAAGGAAATCAGCCCGATGGAGCTGCTGCTGCGCATCGGCGCCCGGGTGGCCGCGGTGAGCGGCGTGATCGCCCTGATCGTGTGGGTCACCTGGGTGATGCTCGACGTGAAGAACCTGCAGA
This sequence comes from Prochloraceae cyanobacterium, assembly GCA_040376355.1. GTDB lineage: Bacteria > Cyanobacteriota > Cyanobacteriia > PCC-6307 > Cyanobiaceae > Vulcanococcus. Next base: position 3,185 of record JBEIQU010000229.1, read on the forward strand.
GCGGCTTCACGCTCCCCTACTGAGGCCCTGCGGCTTAGACCTGATCGCGCTGCCAGCGGCTGACGGTGGCGGCAGAAAAGGTGTGCCCGTTCTCACGGCCCAGGGCCACCAGACAGGCGTTGTCGCTGCCGCAGTCATCGATCTGCTGCTTCAACGACACGCTTCCGGAAGCTTTGTCCAGAAACTGCTC
>JBEIQU010000260.1:0-2646 GCA_040376355.1 Prochloraceae cyanobacterium
CCGCTCTCGGCCATCCCCCTCGGCTCCAGCGTTCACTGCGTGGAGCTCTATGCCGGCCGGGGTGGCCAGATGGTTCGCACCGCTGGTGCCAGTGCCCCGGTGAGGGCGAAAGAAGGCGATTACGTCGCTCTCAAGCTGCCCTCCACCGAGGTGCGCCTGGTGCGCCGTGAGTGCTACGCCACCCTCGGCGAAGTGGGCAACTCGGAAGTGCGCAACACCAGCCTGGGCAAGGCCGGTCGTCGCCGCTGGCTGGGCCGTCGCCCGCAGGTCCGCGGCAGCGTGATGAACCCCTGCGACCACCCCCACGGTGGTGGTGAGGGCCGCGCTCCGATCGGCCGTTCCGGTCCTGTTACCCCCTGGGGTAAGCCGGCCCTGGGTCTCAAAACCCGCAAGCGGAACAAACCCAGCAATCGGTTTGTGCTCCGGAAACGTCGTCGCACCTCCAAGCGGAGCCGCGGCGGACGCGATTCGTGATCCAACTCACCGCTTTGCTGTTCGTTTAAACCGCTATGGGACGCTCACTCAAAAAAGGCCCGTTCATTGCCGACAGCCTGCTTCGCAAGGTTGAAAAGCAGAACGCCGCCGGTGACAAGACCGTGATCAAGACCTGGTCTCGGGCTTCCACCATCCTGCCGATGATGATCGGCCACACCATTGCCGTTCACAACGGCAAGGCCCACGTGCCCGTCTACGTGACGGAGCAAATGGTGGGCCACAAGCTCGGGGAATTTGCGCCCACACGCAACTTCCGCGGCCACATCAAGGACAAGAAAGGAGGTCGCTGAGGACATGGCCAACACTGAAACCACCGTTGCGCAAGCCCACGGCCGCTACATCCGCGGCTCGGCCTCCAAGGTCCGCCGGGTGCTCGATCAGATCCGCGGTCGCTCCTATCGCGACGCGCTGATCATGCTCGAGTTCATGCCCTACCGCTCCACCGGCCCGATCACCAAGGTGCTGCGCAGCGCGGTGGCCAATGCCGAGCACAACCTGGGGCTCGATCCCGCTTCTCTTGTGATCTGTTCCGCCAGTGCGGACATGGGTCCGGTGATGAAGCGTTTTCGTCCCCGTGCCCAGGGTCGCGCCTACGCGATTCAGAAAAAAACCTGCCACATCAGCATTGCTGTGGCTCCTGCCACCTGACCCCCGAGGACACCGACTGATGGGACACAAGATCCATCCAACCGGCCTGCGCCTGGGGATCACCCAGGACCACCGCTCCCGCTGGTACGCCCCCAGTAAGACCTATCCGACCCTCCTTCAAGAGGACGATCGGATCCGCAAGTTCATCCACAAGAAGTACAGCGCCGCTGGCATCAGCGACGTCGTGATCGCCCGCAAGGCCGATCAACTCGAGGTTGAACTCAAAACCGCCCGCCCCGGGGTGCTCGTTGGCCGTCAGGGCAGCGGCATCGAGGAGCTGCGCAGCGGCATCCAGAAGACCATCGGTGATACCGCCCGTCAGGTGCGGATCAACGTGGTTGAGGTGGAGCGCGTTGACGCCGACGCCTATCTGTTGGCTGAGTACGTCGCCCAGCAGCTGGAGAAGCGCGTGGCCTTCCGCCGCGTGATCCGCATGGCCATCCAGCGCGCCCAGCGTGCTGGGGTGCTGGGCCTCAAGCTGCAGGTGAGCGGCCGCCTCAACGGCGCCGAGATCGCCCGCACCGAGTGGACCCGCGAAGGCCGCGTGCCGCTGCACACCCTGCGCGCCGACATCGATTACGCCACCAAGGTGGCCACCACTACCTACGGGGTGCTGGGAATCAAGGTGTGGGTGTTCAAGGGTGAAGTGCTGCCCGGCAACCAGGAGAAGGTGCCCGTGGGTGCTGCGCCGAAGCGCCGCGCCAGCCGCCGGCCCCAACAGTTCGAAGACCGTTCGAACGAAGAGTGATCAGGAGGCCTGAACCATGCTGAGTCCAAGACGCGTCAAATTCCGTAAGCAGCAGCGCGGCCGCATGCGCGGTGTCGCCACCCGTGGCAACACCATCGCCTTCGGCGAATTCGCTCTGCAAGCCCAGGAGTGTGGGTGGATCACCTCCCGCCAGATCGAGGCCTCCCGTCGGGCCATGACCCGCTACGTCAAGCGTGGCGGCAAGATCTGGATCCGAATCTTCCCTGACAAGCCTGTCACCATGCGCCCCGCCGAAACCCGCATGGGTTCCGGTAAGGGCAACCCGGAGTTCTGGGTGGCGGTGATCAAGCCCGGTCGCATCCTGTTCGAGATGGGCGGTGCCGACATCACCCCCGAGATCGCCAAGGAGGCCATGCGCCTGGCGCAGTACAAGCTGCCCGTGAAGACCAAATTCCTGTCACTGGCCGATCAGGAAGCCGCCGAGGCCCAGGCCGCTACCCCCGTGGAGTCCTGACCATGGCCCGTCCCGACATCGCCGAGGTGCGCAAGCTTGCCGACGGCGACATCACCACCCAGATCGACGACACCCGTCGCGAGCTGTTCACCCTCCGTTTCGAGCAGGCCACCCGCCGCCTCGAGACCCCGCACCGCTTCAAGGCCGCCCGCATCAAGCTGGCCCAGCTGCTGACGGTGCAAACGGAGCGCCAGCGCTCCGCCGCTTCCTGATCCCCCTAAGGAGAACCAGCCATGGCAACCAAGGAAAGGGTCGGCACCGTCGTCAGCGACAAGATGGA
>JBEIQU010000249.1:0-2905 GCA_040376355.1 Prochloraceae cyanobacterium
AGAGTTGAGCCGCCAGCCGTCTCAGCTGCTCAGGACTGAGCACCGTGCGTTCAGGTGGTTGGGCACTGGGGAAGGCCCGCAGCATCGCCTGCAGGGTTTGCTGCGCCCGGGTTTGCGGCGTGACCGCACCGCTGAGCAGCCTCTGGGCCTCCAGCAGGAACCCACGGGCATCCTGGTATTCGATCGTTTCCACCACCCGGCCATCGGCCACGGCGGCGGCGTATTCCTCGCAGGCTGCAGCGGCCAGGGCCCGCACCACCGCCCGTTGGGTGGAACCCTGCTGGCGCACCGCTGCGGGCACCGCTGCTTGGCTCGCCTGGTTGATGGCTCTCTGGGCCGCCAGCAGCTTCTGGCGGGTGGCGGGGGCGCTGGGATTGAGCCGCACCTGTTGGCGCAGGGCCTCCAGGCTGGGCAGGAAGGAGGGGATTCCGCGCTTGGTCAGCAGTGGGTCCACAGCGCCGTAGAGCTCATCCACGGGGTGTCCCACATGGGGTTCGGCGGCGCTGAACTGGCGCTGGGTGATCAGCTCCTGGGCCACCAGCAGATGGCCCTGCATCTGGGCGAGCACCACCAGCAGATCCACGTCGTTGTCGACGGAGGAGCCTTGGCTGTGGCCACCCCCTTCGCCCCCTTCACCGCCCTCACCCCCTTCATCAGCCCGCGTCAGGCTGCCGCCGTGCTGCTGGTGGTTCTGGGCCTGACTGGGGGCCAGGGGCTGCAGGGCAGTGGAGATCAGGGCCCCGCTGACCCCAAGGCTGAGAAACAGCTCCAGCGCTTTGCGGGGGGCGGGCACGGTGGTAGATCACGGTCGCGTTCGCGCCAGTTTGCAGCAGTCATCTCCGGCGTTGCCAGGGGTGGTGACGGCTCGGTGTGCCCAATCGAACATGCGGGCGTGCCCGGCGGCCGTCAGGTTGGTGTCACGTCGAAGAACCCCATGGCCCCGCGCTCGGCGATCTGGTCTTGGTGCGGGTGAAACATGTAGCGCCCCGGGAAGGGGTAGCGCAGCTCAAGGATCCTGCGTTCCGCCACCCCGAGGGTGACCACGTCGGTGGGCTCCTGCGGCCCGGCTCCCACCAGCGTGAATTGGTTGGCGTGGGTGTGGAAGGTGAGCGGGCTCTCCAGCTCCGTCATGTTCAGCAGATAGATCCGCACCAGGGCGTTCTGGCGGATCTGGATCGGCTGGTGGATGTAGGCATCCGGGATGCCGTTGAACGCATAGAGCTCGTTGCGGCCGTCGTTGTTGAGGTCGTAGCCCCCCATGACCAACACCAGCTCATCAGCAGGGGGACGGTCGGTGCGCGGATCCACCACCAACAGGCCAAACAGGCCCTTTCCCACATGGCGGCTCACGGGGGCCACATGGCAGTGGTAAGGGAATAGGCCGGCCCGGTCGAGGTCGAACTCGTACACCGCCGTTCGGCCCGACAGGATCGGATCAATGCCATCCATGGCCGCTGGATGCACGCCATGGAAGTGGAGGCTGTGGGAGGTGCTGTCACCGTTGCGGAACACCACCCGGATCCGCTCCCCCTGGCGGGCCCGCAGGCTGGGTCCAGGGATGCGGCCGTTGAGGGTCCAGGCCTTGAACAGCACGTCGGCCGCTAGGGGCACGGTGATGCTGCGAGCTTCCACCTCGAACAGCCGCAGCGGGCGGCCGTTCTCCTCGATCAGGCGACCTCTGTCAAAACTGCGCAGGCAGGTGTGCGGATCGAAGGGCAGCGCCTTGTGACTGCCGCGGTGGGCTCCATGCCCCAGGGTTTCGGCCTTGGCGCGCGCCCCGAGCCCCAGGGCCGCGAGCGTCAGCCCCGAGCCCAGCGCCGCCGAGCCCGCGAGCAGCCGTCGCCGAGTCCAGGGCGACGGCGTGTCCTTGGGGGGGTTGGATGGGGAGGGGCTGGGCTGACCCATCCTTCGATCCTGGATCAACGGCCGCACCGCCATGCGCTTTTTGATCGAACCGTTGTTGGCTCCGGACGTCTGCAACGCCATGGCCACTGCCCTCATCGAGGCGGGTGAGACCTGGCGTGCCGGTGAAGAATCAGCGGGCTGGCATGCCCGTTCTGTGAAGCGCAACCAGCAACTGGATTCCGCCAGTGCGCTGCATCAGCGCCTAGCGGAGCAGCTGCGCCGGGCCTTGTTGCAGCATCCCCTGGTGCAGGCGGCAGCGTTTCCCCGCAGCGTGCACAGCATCCTGTTCAGCCGTTGTGGCCCCGGGCAGGGGTATGGCCGCCATGTGGACAACGCCTGGATGGCGACGGGCCGCAGCGATCTGTCGTTCACGGTGGCCCTGAATGATCCCCAGGCCTATGGCGATGGTGCCTTGGTGGTCGAATCGCCGACCGGGGAGGAGGCGTTCCGCTTGCCGCTAGGCCACGCTTTGGTGTACCCGAGCACCCTGCTGCACCGGGTGGATCCGGTGAGCTCCGGTGAACGCTTGGTGGCGGTGGGCTGGATGGAGAGTCGGATCCGCCATGGCGATCAGCGGGAGCTGCTGTTTGAGCTGGACACGGCCCGCCGCGCCCTGTTCGAGCGCCACGGCAAGGACGAGATCTTTGACCTGCTGAGCCGTAGTTACACCAACCTGCTTCGGCGCTGGGATGCCTGAAGTGCGTTGGCTATGGCTACAACGCAGATGACGCCTCTGCACGCTTTGGTTCATGGTCAGCGCACCCCCCATCGACATCGGCATTCCTGCGGATCGCCGGGCCCAGATCGCCCAGGGCCTGGGCCGGGTTCTGGCGGATAGCACCGTGCTCTACGCCAAAACCCACGGCTTCCACTGGAACGTCACCGGACCGATGTTCAACACGCTCCATCTGATGTTCATGGAGCAGTACACCGAGCTGTGGACGGCCCTCGATGAGATCGCCGAGCGCATCCGTGCCCTGGGCCACATGGCCCCCTTCGG
>JBEIQU010000012.1:0-16936 GCA_040376355.1 Prochloraceae cyanobacterium
ACCGGCTGGCCCAGCTTCTGGGCGGGGGCCAAGCCCGGTGCCATCGCCACCCTGGAGGACCGCAGCCACGGCATGGTGCGCACCGAGATCAAATGCGCCCACTGCGATGCCCATCTGGGCCATGTGTTCCCGGATGGCCCCCAGCCCACGGGGCTGCGCTACTGCGTGAACTCTGCGTCGCTGCAGTTCGAGCCCGGCCAGGCCTGAGCCGGTTGGCTCAGGCGGCGCTGCCGCTGAGGGAGAAAGCCCGCACCTCAGCAATGCGCACCATGGCCAGGTCGCCGGGCTGCCAGTGGCCGCCGTCAAGCCTCTGGCCTGGGAAAAAGGTGAGTCGGTTGGTGCGGGTGCGGCCCATCACCTGGGTGGCGTCCTTGGGGTTGGTGCCCTCCACCAGGATCTGCTCGAGGCGGCCGGCATAGCGGGCACTGCGCTCCCGCGCCTTGCGCTCCACCAGGGCATTCAGCTCCTGCAGCCGTGCCACCTTCACCTCCTCCGGCAGTTGGCCCTCCCAGGTGGCGGCGGGGGTGTTGGGCCGCGGCGAGTAGGCGGCGGTGTTCACCAGGTCGAAGCCGATCTCCTCGATCAGCGCCAGGGTGCGGCGGTACTGGGCGTCGGTTTCACCGGGAAAGGCCACGATCACGTCGGCGCTGATCGAGGCGTCGGGCATGCGCTGGCGGATGCGCTCGATGATGCGGCGGTAGCGGTCCACGGTGTAGCCGCGGGCCATGGCCTTGAGCACGTCGTCGTCGCCGCTCTGGAAGGGGATGTGGAAGTGCTCGCACACCTTGGCCAGATCGGCGCAGGCATCGATCAGCCGCTCGGTGAAATAGCGCGGGTGGCTGGTGGCGAAGCGGATGCGCTCGATCCCCTCCACGTCGTGCACCGTTTGCAGCAGATCCGTGAGGGTGTGCTGGCGGCGTCCCTCCGGGGTGATGCCGGGCAGGTCGCGGCCATAGGCATCGATGTTCTGGCCCAGCAGGGTGATCTCCTTGAACCCCTGGGCCGCCAGACCCTCCATCTCCAGCCGGATCGCCTCCGGCAGGCGCGATTGCTCTTGGCCCCGCACCGAGGGCACCACGCAGTAGGTGCAGCGCTCGTTGCAGCCGTAGATCACGTTCACCCAGGCGCACACGCTCGAATCGCGCCGGGCGGTGGTGATGTCTTCGAGGATGTGGTGTTCGCCGGTGGCCACCACCTGCTGTCCCTGCTCCACCTGGGCCAGCAGCACATCCAACCGGTTGGCGTGTTGAGGACCCATCACCAGGTCGAGTTCGGGCACGCGCCGCAGCAGCGATTCCCCCTCCTGCTGGGCCACGCAGCCCGCCACCACCAGGGTGAGGTTGGGGTTGGCCCGTTTGCGCTGGGCCTGGCGGCCCAGATAGCTGTACACCTTCTGCTCCGCGTTGTCGCGGATGGTGCAGGTGTTGTAGAGCACCAGGTCGGCCTCCAGTTCGGCATCGGCTTCGCGGTAGCCCATGGATTCCAGGATCCCGGCCATGCGCTCGGAATCCGCCTTGTTCATCTGGCAGCCGAAGGTGGTGATCCAGTAGCTGCCCCGCCCACGTTCCGCCGTTGCGGTGGCGGCGGTGGTGGAGGCCGGGGTGGAGGCCGTGGCTGCTTGCAGGGATGTCGCCGTCATCCCCCCAGTTTCCGGCATCGCTGGGGCCGCTAGCCGCCGCGGCCCGGCCGTGCCAGCTTGAAGGCAGCGCCGAGGGGCCATGCGCCTGCAGCTGCATCGCTTCCGTCTCAGCAAGGCGGTGCCCCTGGCCATCAGCCGCGGCACCACCGCGACCGTGGAGCACCTGCTGGTGGAGCTGGAGCACGGGGGGCTCGTGGGCCGTGGTGAAACCGGCGGTTTCGACACCGGTCACCGCTGCTTCAGCACCGAGGCCATCGCCACCGAGCTGGAGGCCTTGGCCCCGAGGCTGGCGGCCCTGGCCCCCGAGCCGCTGCAGGCCCTCGAGCCGCTGCTGGAGGGGCTGAGCCCGCCGGCGCGCTGCGGCGTCGATCTGGCACTCCACGATTGGTGGGGCCAGCGCCTGGGGCAGCCACTGCATCGGCTGTGGGGCTTGGATCCGTCGGCCTGCGTGGCCACCAGCGTCACCCTCGGGCTGGGGCCTGTGGCGGCGGTGTTGGCGCGGCTGGAGCGCTGGCGCCAGCAGCTGCCCGCCAGCCGGGTGAAGCTCAAATTGGGCTCCCCCGATGGGCTCGAGCACGACCGTGCCCTGGTGGAGGCGGTGGCCGGGGCCCTCGGGGCCGAGGCGGAGCTGCAGGTGGATGCCAACGGTGGCTGGGATCTGGCGGGGGCGCGGCTGATGATCCCCTGGCTGGAGCAGCGCGGGGTGGTGCTGGTGGAGCAGCCGCTGCCGCCGCAGCTGGATGTCGAAACCGATACGGCGGGCTTCGCGGCCCTGCGGGGGCTGGCCCCGATTCCCCTGGTGGCCGATGAGAGCTGCTGGGATCTGGCGGATGTGCTGCGCCTGGCCCCCCACGTGGATGGCATCAATATCAAATTGGTGAAGTGCGGCGGCCTGGGGCCGGGGCTGTTGATGGCGCGGACCGCACGCCGTCTGGGGCTGGGGGTGATGCTCGGCTGCTACTCCGATGGCGGGCTGCTCAACAGCGGTGCGGCCCAGCTGCTTCCGCTGGTGCGCTGGCCGGATCTCGACAGCCACCTCAACCTGATCGACGACCCCTTCGCGGGGCCCGATCGCCAGGGGGATGTGCTGCGGCCGGCCCTGCGGGCCGGCCTGGGGGCCCAGGTGTTGCAGGAGGTGGCCTGATGCTCAGCCCCGAGGCTCCGCTGGTGTTGCTGCAGCACGGCGGGCTGGACAACCTCTCCGGCAAAACCGGCCTGGCGATGCTGCGCTACCGCAGCGGCCCGATCGTGGCGGTGATTGACCCCGCCCACGCCGGCGCCGACCTGGCGGCCCTCACCGGTATCCCTCGCGCTGTGCCGGTGGTGGCGGACATGGCCGCGGCCCTGGCCCATGGCCCGGCGGTGGCTGTGGTGGGCCTGGCCCCCTCCGGAGGCCGGTTGCCCGAGGAGATGCGCGCCGATGTGCGCCTGGCCCTGGAGGCGGGCCTCAGCCTGGCCAGCGGACTGCATAGCCGCCTGGCGGAAGATCCCGAGTTCGCTGCCCTGCCGCGGGCCTCCGGCCAGTGGATCTGGGACCTTCGCCAGGAACCGCCGGGGCTGGCGGTGGCGGCGGCTCGGGTGGCGGCGTTGCCCTGCCGGCGCCTGCTGGCGGTGGGCTCCGACATGGCGGTGGGGAAGATGAGCACCTGCCTGGAGCTGGCCGCCGCCGCCCGCCGCCGCGGCATCGATGCCCGCTTCGTGGGCACCGGTCAGGCGGGCATCCTGATCAGCGGCCAGGGGGTAGCCCTCGATGCGGTGCGGGTGGATTACGCCGCCGGTGCGGTGGAGGCGGCGGTGCTGCAGGCGGCCCAGGGGGCTGGCCCCCAGGCCCTGGTGTTGGTGGAGGGGCAGGGGTCTTTGGCCCATCCCGGCTCCACCGCCACGCTGCCGTTACTGCGTGGCAGCCAACCCACGGACCTGCTGTTGGTGCACCGCGCCGGCCAGAGCCATGTGCGCACCCGGCCGGGGGCCGTGCCGGTGGCGATCCCGCCGTTGCCGGAGTTGATCGCCGCCTGCGAAGCCCTGGCTGCCTTGGGGCGGCCGGATGGGCTGCGGCCGCGGGTGCGGGCCATCGCCCTCAACACCGCCCTGCTGGAGGCCGAGCCGGCCGCTGCGGCCACCCAGGCCGTGGCGGATGCCACCGGCCTGGCGGTGGTCGATCCGGTGCGGCAGGGGGGGGAAGCCCTGCTGGCGGCGGTGATGGCGGCGGCTGGGGCTGCGCTGCCGGACACCGCGTTGTGAATCCGGAATCACCGCCTCAGGGGTTTGCTGGGGCCTGAATGGCAACAGCAAGGCTGAAAACCTGAGGAAACCGGAGTAAAAAGGGGCGGACGAGGGGACTTGAACCCCCGAATGGCGGAATCACAATCCGCTGCCTTAACCACTTGGCTACGCCCGCCAGGGCTCAGCGATCTTACCAAGCAGTGTTGCGGCGATTGATGGCTTCCCCCGCAGTTGAAGGCCGATGGCGCTGGGGCTTCGCAGCCGTGCTGCTGGGTGGATTGCTGGTGGCCACCAATCCAGGGGAGCGCGACTTTGAAGTCTTCGCGGGGGAGTACCTGGCGGAGTTGGCCAGCGATGAGCTCTGCCGCAGCGATGGGATGCCGCTGATGGCCCGGTTGGTGGTGCACAACTGTCCGCAGCTGGTGCGCAGCCAGCGCCAGGCCCTGGGGCGCCTGGCGGCCGCCTCCAGCCGCCGCTACAACCTTGGCCTGTTCAGCATCTACAGCACCCGCATCGGCGGCATGGATCTGATGCCGGGCCTCACGGTTCCCCGCTACCGGGCCGTGACCCTGGCCGGGGCGGGACAGCTGGTGGTGCTCCAGACCGGAACGGAGTCGGCGGCCGAGCCCTCCTGATGGCGGCGGCAGGCCCCAGCCAACTCAGCCTGCGGCTGCCGAGGGCCCTGCTGGACCCCGGCCTGCGGGAGCTCGGCTGCGGCGATGCCGATGGCTTGGTGGCCGTGCGGCTGCAGCTGTCGGACGGCCACATCGCGGCGATCACGCCCCACCCCGCCGAGCCCGCGGCGGTGGACCCCTTGCCGCTGGCGATCACGCCGCCGGTGGATCCCCACGTGCATCTGGATAAGGCCTTCAGCTGGCCGGCTTTCCCCAACCGGGACGGCACCATGGCGGCCGCCCTGGCCCTCAACCTGCGGGAGGGACAGCAGCGCACCCTGGCCCAGGTGCTGGAGCGGGGGGAGCGGGCCCTGGAGTTGGCTTGGCGCTATGGCCTGCGGGCCCTGCGCAGCCATGTGGACAGCGGCGGCCCCTGTGCCCAGCCCAGCTGGGAGGCCCTGCTGGCCTTGCAGCAACGTTGGCGCGGCCGGGTGGAGCTGCAACTGGTGGCCCTCGCTCCGCTGCAGTGCTGGCAGACGGCCGAGGGCTTGGCCCTGGCGCGGCGGGTGGCGGCGGCCTCCGGGTTGCTGGGGGGAGTGCTGGGCCCCCCCTACCCCCGCGATCGGAGCGACCGCCCTGCCCTGCAGGGGCTGTTGCGGTTGGCCGGCGAGCTGGGCTGCGGCGTCGACCTGCACGTGGATGAGGCCGCCACGGCCCCGGCCCATGGCCTGCGTCTGTTGGTGGAGTTGTTGGAGCAGGGGCGCCCGCCGGTGCCGATCACCTGCAGCCACGCCAGCAGCATGGGCCTGTTGCGGGCTGAGCCGCAGCGGCGGTTGGCGGAGCGGCTGGCGGCCCTGGAGCTGTCGGTGGTCACCCTGCCCACCACCAACTTCTGGCTGTTGGGCCGCCGCGGCGGGCTCACCACCCCGGAGCGGCCCCTGGCGCCCGTGCGCGCCCTGCAGCGTGCCGGTGTGCCGGTGGCCCTGGGGGCCGACAACGTCCAAGACCCCTGGTATCCCGCCGGTGATTTCGATCCCTTGGAATTGATCCGGCTCAGCCACCGCGCCGCCCACAGCAGCCTGTGGTCCCGCCAGGGGTTGATGCCGTTCACCACGGTGCCGGCACGGATGTTGGGCCTGGCCTGGGATGGGGTGGTGCGCCCCGGTGCCCCGGCGGATCTGCTGATCACCAATGCCGGCAGCTGGAGTGAGCTGATGGCGCGCCCCCCCCGGCGGCGGGTGCTGCGGGCTGGGGCCTGGCTGGAGCCGCCGGTGAGTGAGCAGGTGGATCCCGTTCTTGCCAGCCTGGGCTCACGCTGAACGCTGCTGCGCTGCCGCCGATGGGATCTCATCTGCCCCAGGCCCTGCCGGGCCCCTTGCCGGCTGCCGCCGATCCCGCACAGCTGGAAGCCCTGGCGGCGGACCTGCGGGCGGCTGGGCTGGAACCGCTGCGCGGCGCTGGCGCGTTGGCGGGCCTGGCGGCCGATGGCTTTGTCTATTCGCCGGTGCTGCAGCCCCTGCTGCAGGGGTTGGGGCCCCAGCTGGGGGTGCGGGCGGAGTGCACCGAGCAGGTGCTGCAGGTGGCGGCCGGCTGCGCCCGCCATGGCGTCAGCCTGACCCTGCGCGGCGCCGGCACCGGCAACTACGGCCAGGCGGTGCCGTTGACGGGGGGGCTGGTGCTGGAGTTGAGCGGGCTGAACCGGTTGCGCAGTCTTGATCCCGACACGGGGGTGTTCACCGCGGAGGCGGCGATGCCGCTGGTGGAGCTGGAGCAGCAGCTGCAAGCGCAGGGTCGTGAGCCCCGGCTGCTGCCCAGCACCGTGCGTAGCGCCAGCCTGGCGGGCTATGTGGCGGGGGGCTCCAGTGGGATCGGTTCGCTGCGTTGGGGGTTCCTGCGGGATCCGGGCCATCTACTGGGGCTGGAGCTGGTGACCCTGGAGCCGGAGCCGCGGCTGCTGCAGCTGGATGCCACCGCCGCCGAGGCGATCAACCACGCCTATGGCTGCAACGGCATCATCACGGCCCTGACCATGGCCAGCGCCGCGGCGGTGCCCTGGCGGCAGGTGGTGGTGGAGTTCCCCGGCTGGGATCAGGCCCTGGCGGCGGCCCAGCGCCTGCCGGCCACGGCCTTGCTGCTGCAGAGCCTCTGCCTGTTGGAGGCGCCGGTGGCGGAGCTACTGCCGTGGCCCCAGGGCTGCCCGGCGGCCACGGGGCAGGGCCATCGGTTGCTGTTGCTGGCCGCCCCGGATGCCCTGCCGGTGCTGGAGCAGCTGCTGCCGGCGCTGGGGGGTGTGGTGCTGTGGCAGGCCCCCCAGGGGCAGAGCCGCGGCATTCCGCTGCGGGAGCTCACCTGGAACCACACCACCCTGCATGCCCGGGCCCAGGATCCGCAGTTCACCTATCTGCAGCTGCTGTTGCCCCAGCCGGAGGGGCCGGCCTTGGCGGCCCTGCGCCAGCGCTGGGGCTCTGATCTGCTCTGGCACCTGGAGGGGGTGCGCGGTTATGGCAATCAGCGCCTGGCCTGCCTGCCGCTGGTGCGTTGGCGTGGCCGGCAGGCGTTGCAGCAGCTGATCGACCACGCCCGGGAGCTGGGCTGCCTGCTGTTCAACCCCCACGCCATCACCGTGGAGGACGGCGGACTGGGGGCGGTGGATGCCGACCAAGTGGCCGCTAAGGCCGCCTATGACCCGGCGGGTCTGTTGAATCCGGGCAAGCTGCGGGGCTGGTTGGAGCGTCCCTGAGGCTGCGCGGCAGCCGGCGGCTCAACAGCCGAGGCTGGCGCGGGTGTCGGCGCCGGTGGTGGGGTTGCTGCCGCTGGCGGTGGCGCAGAGCAGCCGCTGATCCACCCGATCCAGCAGGGCATCGGTGAAATCGGCGTTCTCCACCAGGGCGCCCGTGAAGCTGCTGCCGGAGGCGATCACCCCCACCAACACCGCCCCCCGCAGGTCGGTGTGGCTCATGTCGGTGCGATCCATCAGCGCATCGGAGAGGTCAGCGCCGTTGAAGTTCGCCTCGGGAAAGGCCCCCTGGGTGAGGATCGCGCCATGCAGGTTGGCGCCGGCGAAGTTGGCGCCCTTGCCCACCGCGCCAGCGAAGGAGGTGTTGACGAGCTGCTGGCCGGAGAAGTCTTTGCCGCTCTGGTTGGTGAGGGTGTAGTCCACCGTGTCCTGGAAATCGGCGGCGCTGGCGGCGGGCACGCCCGGTCCGGCCACCCCGATCAGCGTCAGCAGCAGGCTGGCTAGCAGGCCCAAAACCCAGCTGGTGGGGGTGCGGCGATGCATGGGCCCGGGGCGACTGGCTTCAGTCTGTCGCGTCCAGCAGGGGGAGGAGTTCCGCCACCAGATACAGGGAACCGCAGGCCACCGGCAGGGCCTGGGAGGCCACCAGCCAGGGGAGGTTGCTCGCCAGCTCCTCGGCGGCTGGCTCCAGGGGCAGGCCGGTGGCGGCCTGGAGCTCGGCGGCGCTCCAGCACCGGTGCTCCCGCAGGGTGGCAATCCGGGCGCTGTCGCCGGGGCGCAGCAGCGTCTGCAGCAGCTGTGGAGCATCTTTGTGGCGCTGCATGGCGATCAGCCAGCGGCGCGGGGCGTTCGGAGTGCCAGCCGCCGCGGCTGCATCCAGTTCCCGGCGCAGGGCCAGGGCCGCCGGCGGGTTGTGGGCCCCATCCAGCAGCAGGGGCCTGCCCCGGACGTGATGCCGGGCCAGGCGCCCGGGCCAGCGGGCCTGGCGCAGGCCCTGGTGGATGGCGTCGCGGCTGATGGGCCAGCCCAGCTCCGCCAGGGCCTCGGCGGCGGCCACCGCCACGGCGCCGTTGTGGCGTTGCAGCTCCCCCCGCAGCCCCAGCTCAGGCCCCCCGTCCGCCGGGGTTGGGAGGGGCTCCACCCAGCGCAGCGGGCAGCCGCAGCGCTGGGCCTGCTGCGTCAGCACCACTGCCGCCTCTGGCGCCTGCGGGCCGCTCACCGCCCGGGCGCCCCCATGCAGCACCCCGGCTTTTTCGCCGGCGATGGCCGTCAGGGTGGGGCCCAGGGCTTCGGTGTGGTCGAGGCCGATGCTGGCGAAGGCCAGCACCGCCCGATCGGGGTGCACGGTGGTGGCATCGAGCCGGCCCCCCAGGCCCACCTCCAGCACCGCCAGCTCCACGCCCGCCTCAGCAAAGGCCACGAAGGCCGCGGCGGTGACCAGCTCGAACGGGGTGAGGTCGTGGCGGAGGGCCAGGGGCTGCAGCTCCTGCAGCAGGCGCCGCAGCTCGGCTTCCGCAATCAGCCCCTGGGGTAGCCGGATGCGTTCACACCAACTGAGCAGATGGGGGGAGGTGTACAGGCCGCAGCGGATGCCGGCGGCGCTGGCGATGCGCTCCACCATGGTGCTGATGGAGCCTTTGCCGTTGGTGCCCGCCACCTGCACGGCCGCATAACGCCGTTCCGGATGGCCCAGCTCCTCGAGGGCCGCCTGCAGGCGCTCCAGCCCCAGGTCGACACCCCGGCGGCTGAAGGGGGCGATCAGGTCGTCGAAGCGGTCTGGGCCAGGCACGAGAGCAGGGCGCGTTCCAACTTGCGCACCGCCAGGCGGATGTGGCGCGGCTGGATGGTGAGGGGCGGCACGAAACGCACCACGTTGGGGCCGGCGGGCACCAACAGCAGGCCCTCCTCCATGGCGGCCTTCACCACAGCGATGGCGCTGGGCCCCTCAGGCCGTAGCACCAATCCCTGGAGCAGGCCCCAGCCGCGGGCACCTTCGGCGACGTCGGCGTGGCGACTGGCCAGATCGGCCAGGGCCTGTTGCAGCAGCTGCCCCATGGCCTCGGCATGGGCGGGCAGGTTGCGGCGGCTGAGCTGCTCGGCAATGGTGAGGCCGGCGCGGCAGGCCATCGGATTGCCACCGAAGGTGCTGGCATGCTCCCCGGGCTGCAGGTGGTCGGCGCTGCCTTTCACGCACAGGGCGCCGATCGGGAAGCCACCCCCCAGGCCCTTGGCCAGGGTGAAGGCATCGGGCTCGACCCCCAGCTTCTGGTAGCCCCAGAGGCGGCCGCTACGGCCCACCCCCACCTGCACCTCATCAAAGATCAGCAGGATGTTGTGCTGGTCGCACAGCTCCCGCACCCGTTGGAAGAAGGCGGGGTCGCCGGGGTTCACGCCCCCTTCCCCCTGCAGCGGCTCCAGCAGCACGGCGGCCACCCGCGGCCCCTCCGCTTCGCAGCGCTGCAGCAGCGCCTCAAAGGCGGCGGTGTCGTTGTAGGGGAAGTAGCGGAAGCCCTGCACCATCGGCTCAAAGCCCTGGTGGTACTTCGGCTGGCCCGTGGCGGTGACGGTCGCCAGGGTGCGGCCGTGGAAGCTGGCCTGGGCGCTGAGGATCAGGGGGCCGCGCTCGCTGCTGGTGTCGATGCCGCGCACCAGGTGGCCGTGCTTGCGGGCCAGCTTGATGGCCGCCTCATTGGCTTCGGCGCCGGAGTTGCAGAAGAACACCCGATCGGCGCAGCTGTTGGCGCTGATCCAGGCGGCCAGCTGTTCCTGCTCGGGAATCCGGTAGAGGTTGGACACATGCTGCAGCCGCCGCAGCTGGCGGCTGAGGGCCTTGCGCATGGGGCGGCTGCTGTGGCCCAGGGTGCAGACGGCGATGCCGGCCACCCCATCGAGGTAGCGCTTGCCGTTGCTATCCCACACCCAGACGCCGCGGCCCCGGACCAGCTCCAGGGGAAACCGCCCGTAGGTATTCATCACCGCCGAATGGGCGGGGGACACCTGGGGTGGAGGGGTGATGGGAGCGGTGGGACTCGAACCCACATGCCCGAAGGCGCTCGATTTTGAGTCGAGTCCGTCTACCAATTCCGGCACGCTCCCGCAGTGGAGACTCTAAAAGTCGGCCGAGCGGATGGAGGCTTCACCCCACCCGACGGATGGAGGCCCCCACGCTGTTGAGTTTGCCCTCCAGGTTGGCGTAACCGCGGTCGAGGTATTCCAGGCCTTGCACGCTGGTGATGCCCTCGGCGGCCAGGCCCGCCAGCACCATCGCCGCCGAGGCCCGCAGATCGCTGCCCTGCACCGGTGCGCCGCTGAGGCGGCTGACCCCCTCCACGAAGGCGGTGTTGCCCTGCATGCGGATGGCGGCCCCCATGCGTTGCAGCTCGGCCACATGCTGCAGGCGGTTTTCAAAGATGTTTTCGGTGATCACGCTGGTGCCGCTAGCGGTGGCCAGCAAGCTCATGAAGGGGGCCTGCAGATCGGTGGGGAAGCCCGGGAAGGGTTGGGTGCGCAGGTCGACGGCGCGGATGCTGTCGGCCGTGATCGTGACGCAGGTGCCGTCGATCTCCAGCCGGCAGCCCACCTCCTCGAGCTTGGTGAGCACCGCCCGCAGGTGATCGCTGATCACCGGTGCCACGGTGAGGGTGGAGCGGGTGATGGCCGCGGCCAGCAGGAAGGTGCCGGCTTCGATGCGGTCGGGGATCACGGCGTAGTCGGCCCCGTGCAGCCGCTCCACCCCCACAATCGTGATGGTGGGGGTTCCGGCACCGCGCACCTTGGCGCCCATGGCCAGCAGCAGGCCGGCCAGATCCACCACCTCCGGCTCGAGGGCGGCGTTCTCGATCACGGTTTCGCCCTCGGCTAGGGCTGCCGCCATCATCAGGGTTTCGGTGGCCCCCACGCTGGGGCAGTCGAGGTGGATGCGGCCGCCGCGCAGGCGATGGCCGCGGCCGGGCACCACGGCGGACACCACCCCGTGCTCGATGGTGACCTGGGCCCCCAGGGCCTTGAGCCCTTTGACGTGCTCCACCACTGGGCGGGTGCCGATTTGGCAGCCACCGGGCAGGGGCACCCGGGCGATGCCCAGGCGCGCCAGCAGCGGGCCGATGCAGAAGAAGCTGGCCCGCAGGCTGTTCACCAGCTCATAGGGGGGCGCCGACTGGTTCAGGCCCGACCCGTCCATTTCCAGGCTGTCGCTGCCGCGGCGCACCCCCACCCCCAGGGACATCAGGATGTCTGCCATCCCCTGGATGTCGGTGAGGGGCGGCACATTGCGCAGCCGCAGCTGGTCTTCGGTGAGCAGGCTGGCGGCCATCAGCACCAGAGCTGAGTTCTTGGCGCCACTCACCCGCAGCACGCCGGAAAGCTGTCGGCCGCCAGCGATCTCAAGCTGAGGGGTGAGAATCTGCTGAGACGGGACAACAGCGACGGTCATAACTTCGGCGTCCCGCCTAAGGAGCCCCATCCTGACAACTCGCTTTGAGACTGGCAAGACGTCCGGCCTTGGAACTGGCTTGGCGCGTGGGGCGATGGGGTACATTTTGCGAGTCGCCAACCGGCGATTCACGCCCACCATGCGGATGTGGCGGAATTGGTAGACGCGCTAGTTTCAGGTACTAGTGGCAGCAATGTCGTGGGAGTTCAAGTCTCCCCATCCGCACTCGAAAGCCTTCCTCGCTGAGAGGAAGGCTTTTTTGTTGCGGACCAGCGGTGCTGTTGTCAGCGTGGGCTGCCGGCCCCGCAGACGTTGTTCTGTGTTCTGATTCGGATCCCCATGCTTGTTCTCAAGATCACCAATGCCCGCGAGCTGGTGTCCGCGAAGTTGGGGCGTTTTCTCGAGGCCCTGACCCCCGATGCGCTCGATCAAAAAACCGTGGAGGACATCGTGATCAAGGAATTGATCAAGAACCTCGCGGCCGAGGGCCTCAAGGGTGAGCTGGCGGCGGTCCAGGGGCTCGACCTCGAGGACAAGAACCTGGTGGTGGGCGACGGCCTGCATGTGCGCCGCCACGAACGCTTTTGATGGAGCCGATCACCAGCCGCCGCAATCCACTGGTGGGGCGGTTGCGGGCCCTGCAGCAGCCGCGTGGTCGTCGCGAGCAGGGGTTGTTGCTGCTGGAGGGCACCCACCTGCTGCAGGAGGTGTTGCGGTTGGGGCTGCAGCCGCAGCAGCTGTTGGCCACGGCCGCCTGGATCGAGCGCCATGGGGCCTTGCTGGCGGCCTGCCCCCATCCCGTGCATCCGGTGGGGGAGGAGGTGCTCGCGGCGGTGGCCACCACCGACCATCCCGATGGTGTGGTGCTCACCCTGGCGGCCGCTGCCCTGCCGCAGGCCACCGGTCTGGCCCCATGGGTGTTGGCCCTGGATCAGCTCCAGGATCCGGGCAACCTGGGCACCCTGCTGCGCACCGCCCTGGCGGCGGGGGTGGGGGAGGTGTGGCTGGGCGGCGGCGCCGATCCGTTGCAGCCCAAGGTGCTGCGCGCCTCCGCCGGGGCGGCCCTGGCCCTGCCGTTGCGGCGGGAGCCCGACCGCAGCGCGCTGCTGCCCTGGCTGCGGCAGGCGGCCGAGCAGGGGCACCAGGTGGTGGCCACCTTGGTGGATGGGCAGCAGGCCCAGCCCTACTGGCAGATCGATTGGACCCGCCCCACGGTGTTGTTGCTGGGCAATGAGGGCTCGGGCCTGGATCCGGCTCTGGCGGCCCTGGCCAGCCATCGGGTCACCATCCCCCACAGCAGCGCCGTGGAATCGCTGAATGTGGCGGTGGCGGCGGCGCCGCTGCTGCTGGAGCGCTGGCGACAGGAGAGAATGCCCGCCAATTGAGCAGGGCAACCGGTGAGCGACGGCAGCTTCGACTTCGATGTGATCGTCATCGGCGCCGGCTATGGCGGCTTTGACGCCGCCAAGCACGCCGCCGACCATGGCCTGCGCACGGCGATCATCGAAAGCCGCGACATGGGCGGCACCTGCGTGAACCGCGGCTGCGTGCCCTCCAAGGCGCTGCTGGCGGCTAGCGGCCGGGTGCGGGAGCTGGCGGACGCCGAGCACCTCAAGGGGTTTGGCATCCATGCGGCGCCGGTGCGCTTTGAGCGCCAGAAGATCGCCGACCACGCCAATCAGCTGGTGGCCACGATCCGCACCAACCTCACCAAAACCCTGGAGCGCGCCGGCGTCACCATCATTCGCGGCACCGGCCGCCTCGAGGGCAGCCAGCGGGTGGGTGTGCGCGAGATCAATGGGGTCGATCGCGTGCTCAGCGGCCGCGAGGTGATCATCGCCACGGGCTCCGATCCGTTTGTGCCACCGGGCATCGAAACCGACGGCCGCACCGTGTTTACAAGCGATGAAGCGGTGAGCCTGGAATGGCTGCCCCGCTGGATGGCGATCATCGGCAGCGGCTACATCGGCCTGGAATTCGCCGATGTCTATACGGCCCTGGGCTGTGAGGTGACCATGATCGAGGCCCTGGATCGGGTGATGCCCACTTTCGATCCCGACATCGCCAAGATCGCTGCCCGCAATCTGATCGACGGCCGCGACATCGACGCCCGCTCCGGCGTGCTGGCCCAATCGATCAAGCCCGGCGCTCCGGTGCAGATCGAGCTGGTGGACATGCAGACCCGCGAGCCCGTGGAAACCCTGGAGGTGGATGCGGTGCTGGTGGCCACCGGCCGGGTGCCCAGCAGCAAGGGGCTCAACCTCGAGGCCTGCGGTGTGGAGACCAACCGCGGCTTCATCCCCGTGGACGACCAGCTGCGGGTGCTGGTGAACGGCGAGCCCGTGCCCCACCTGTGGGCCGTGGGTGATGTCACCGGCAAGATGATGCTGGCCCACACCGCCGCCGCCCAGGGCACCGTGGCGGTGGACAACATCCTGGGCCACCCGCGCAGCATCGATTACCGCTCAATCCCGGCGGCCACCTTCACCCACCCCGAGATCAGTTCGGTGGGCCTCAGTGAGGCGGATGCCAAGGCGCTGGCGGCGAAGGATGGCTTTGAGCTGGGCAGCGTGCGCAGCTACTTCAAGGCCAACTCCAAGGCCCTGGCGGAGCTGGAGAGCGATGGCCTGATGAAGCTGCTGTTCAACAAGACCACCGGCGAAGTGCTCGGGGCCCACATCTATGGCCTGCATGCGGCGGATCTGATCCAGGAGATCGCCAACGCCGTGGCCCGCCGTCAGTGTGTGCAGCACCTGGCCAACGAGGTGCACACCCACCCCACCCTCAGCGAAGTGGTGGAAGTGGCCTACAAGCAAGCCGCCCTGGCGGTGGCCTGAGGCCCATGAGCATGGAGATCCGTCGCCGGCCCCCCAACCCCAAGGTGAAGGTGGCCTTTCTGGAGTACGCCATTCCCCACGAGGAGGCGGAGCCCCGCAACATTCTCGAGAAGATCGTCTGGGAGAAGGACCGCGAGGTGGCCGCCGCCCGCGACCGGGTGCCCCTGGATCAACTCAAGCGCCAGGTGGCCGAACTGCCGGCCCCCCGTGATTTCGTGGCGGCGCTGCGGGCCGCGTGCCGCAAGCCGGCGGTGATCGCCGAGGTGAAGAAGGCCAGCCCCAGCAAAGGGGTGATCCGCGAAGACTTCGATCCCGAGCTGATCGCCAAGGGTTACGCGGCCGGCGGTGCCAGCTGTTTGTCGGTGCTCACCGACAAACAGTTTTTCCAGGGGGGCTTTGACGTGCTGGTCAAGGTGCGCCAGGTGGTCGAGCTGCCGCTGCTCTGCAAGGACTTCATCCTCAGCCCCTATCAGCTGTATCAGGCCCGGGCCGCCGGCGCCGATGCGGCTCTGCTGATTGCGGCGATCCTCACGGATGTGGACATGGCCTACCTGCTGAAGGTGGCCCGCAGCCTGGGGTTGGCGGTGCTGGTGGAGGTGCACGATGCCGCCGAACTGGAGCGGGTGCTGGCCCTCGATGGGGTGCAGCTGATCGGCATTAACAACCGCGACCTCGCCAGCTTCCATACCGACCTGGCCACCACCGAGCAGCTCACGGCCCAGTACGGCGACCAGATCCGCGCCAAGGGGGCGCTGCTGGTGAGCGAATCAGGCCTGTTCAGCCGCGACGATTTGGATCGTGTGCAAAGTGCCGGTGCCGATGCGGTGCTGGTGGGTGAATCGCTGATGCGCCAGCCGGATGTCACCGCCGCGCTGGAGGCTTTGATCGGCGTTTAAGCAGCTCGGCGCGCATCGCCTCGATGGTGGTGCGCTCCGAATCGCTCAGGCTTTTTGGGCAAACGTTCAACAGCTGAATCGCCACTTCGTTGGCGAACACAGCTTCTGCTTGGCCTGTCGTGAGTTTGTCCTTGCTGTTCTCCAAGCGGCTGCCGTAGCTCTCGGTGAACAACAAGGCGAAGGCCTGTGAGCTTTTGCGCAGGCCCTGGTAGACGTTGGTTCCTTTGTCGCGCGGCAAGCAATTCAAGACCGTGGCGAATTGGATGTAGTGCTTCAGTGTTGTGAGGCTGAGCGGCTTGGTGGATGGAGCCTTCTCTTGAGCATGGCTCGGCAGTGCCACAGCCAGCAGAACAAAGCTCAGCATCAAGGCAAAGCTGCGGTGGTGAGATGGCGTGCGGGTCATCGACGTAGCGACACAGCAGGGAGAGTCTTGCCAGCTGGCGTGGGGCTTGGAGCTGTTTGCGTCGCTTGCGGCATGGTGAAGGGGGTGATCTGTTTGGCCGTATCGGGATTGAGCAATTTGATCAGTTGATTGATCTGGTGCTGCTGCTGCTGCAGCATTAGCCGTTGCATGGCGAGATCCTGTTGCTGGGCCTGCAGCTGTTGATGCAGCCGCTGCTCAAGACGTTCTTTTTGGCTCAGCATGTCGCGCAGGTTTTGAATGGTCTGGGGATCGGGCTTCTTGGCCAGTGCACCATCGACCTGAATGGCACGCTCTGTATCTCGTTTGGCTTTTTGGATGTAGCTGATCAGTTCTGACTCCAGTTGCTTGATGCGCTGCTGCAGACTTTCGATCTCGGTTTGCTGCTTTTTGTTGAGTTCCAATTGCTCTTGCTTGTAAGCCGCCAGGATCACGGGCGAGCCGGAGGATCCTTCGGTGGGCACGGTGCCTTCGGGGTTCGCTTTCCGCTTGGAAGCGGGAACTCCACCCCAGCCAATGGACACACCAACTTTTCCCGATACCGATCCGAAAATCTGGTCTCGGAAGGCGGAAGCGATGCCTCCATTGAAAAAGATTCTGTCCTTAGCTCTCACGGCGCAGCCCAGGCTCACCGCTGCCGCTGCTCCATACATGCCCGAACCGACGCCGCAGCGGATTGTCTCCTCTGGCAACAACGTGACTTGTGGTGTGCTGGTCAGTGCCGCACTGGAGGCTGCAATGCCCTGAATGGATGACACCATCTGCTGAACGCTGAAGGAGGTGGTGCCCAGTGTTCCCTGCGAGTCGGTGGTGACAAAGCGCTTTTCGCCGGAATTCTGGTAGGTGTCATTGATGAATTGCCCGTTGATTCCACCTAGGCCAGGCATTTGATAGTTGCTACCTGAGGTGCCAAGCACAATTTGATTGGGCCTCCAGGTGTAGGCACCCGCGCCGATGGCCGTTGATCCATACGTACCGGCCTTGGCACCAGGGCCGATGGCGGTGGCATTGATGCCGAAGGCAAGTGCTCCTGCTCCAATGGCGGTGACGTTGGTGCCTGATGCAGAGCTATCGGTGCCAATGGCGATGACGTTGGTCTGGTAGCCATAGGCATAGGAGTTGACGCCAATGGCAATG
>JBEIQU010000120.1:0-5447 GCA_040376355.1 Prochloraceae cyanobacterium
CCTGTGGCGTCGGCGGCTGGGCCCTGGTGCTGTGGGGCATTCCCCTGCGGCTGGTGCTCGTCTACCACTGCACCTGGCTAGTGAATTCAGCCACCCACCGCTGGGGCTACGTGCTGCATAACAGCGGTGATCGCTCCCGCAACAACCCCTGGGTGGCGGCCGTGACCTTCGGAGAGGGCTGGCACAACACGCACCACGCTTACCCCCATTCCGCCCGCCATGGCTGGGGCTGGCGGGAGCCCGACCTCACCTGGCTGCACATCCGTGTGCTGCAACGGCTGGGGCTGGCCAGCCAGGTGCGTCTGCCAAAGGCCCTGGTAGCACAGGGTTCAAGCCGTGGCGTAGGCTGAACAATCGCTTCAGCGTTGATCGTTCGTTCGTCGTTTTCCATGGCCAAGCGCGTTTCCGTGGTCCTCAATGAGGACGTCCTCAGCCTGGGCAAAGACGGCGACCTGGTGGAGGTGGCCCCTGGCTACGCCCGTAACTTCCTCCTCCCCCAGGGCAAGGCTGTCCCCGTGACCCCCGCGGTGCTGCGTCAGGTGGAGCACCGCCGGGCCAAGGAGCTCGAGCGCCAGGCTGCCCTCAAGGCTGAGGCCGTGGCCTTCCGCACCGCCTTGGACACCATCGGCCGCTTCACCGTGAAGAAGCAGACCGGCGGCGACGATGTCCTGTTCGGCACCGTGACCAACGCCGATGTGGCCGAGGCCATCGAAGCCGCCACCAAGAAGGACGTCGATCGGCGCGACATCACCGTGCCTGAGATCCACCGCACCGGCAGTTACAAGGTGCTGGTGAAGCTCCACACCGAAGTGACCGCCGAGATCAACCTGGAAGTGGTCAGCCACTGAGCACCGGAGCTGGGCGCATTCGGCCGCAGGCTGCACAATGACTTTCCCCCGGCCGTCAGCCCCCCAGGGGTCTGACGGCTTTTTGATCGCCTCCCCCCTGCGGCCCCCATGGTGAGCGTGCCCCTCAGCAACCTGGCCCCCCAGCAGGACGGCAACGATGATGCCGCCACCTCAGGGCCGGGGCAGGGACAGGGGCAGGGCGGCTCCGTGCGGCGCGGCCGCAGCGCCGATGGCCTGGGTTTCGAAGCCACCCCCGATGGGGTGCCCCCCCAGAACCTGGAGGCGGAGGAAGCCGTGCTGGGCGGCATCCTGCTGGACCCGGATGCCATCGGACGCGTGGCCGACGTGCTGCAGCCGGAGGCCTTTTATCTCACGGCCCACCGCGAGATCTATCGCACGGCCCTGATGCTGCACAGCCAGGGCAAACCCACCGACCTCACCGCCATGACCGCCTGGCTGGCGGACACCAGCAACCTGGAGAAGGTGGGGGGCAGCGGCCGGCTGGTGGAGCTGGTGGAGCGGACTCTGTCCACCGCCTCCATCGACCAGGTGGCCCGCCTGGTGATGGACAAGTATCTGCGGCGGCAACTGATCCGCTCCGGCAACGAGGTGATCCGCCTCGGCTTCGATCAGAGCAAGCCCATGGAGCAGGTGCTGGATGAGGCGGAGCAGCGGATCTTCGCCATCAGCCAGGAGAAGCCCAGCACCGGCCTCACCCCCACCGCCGAAATTCTCACCGCCACCTTCAACGAGATCGAGAGCCGCTCCCTGGGTACGGCGGTGGCCGGCATCCCGGTGAACTTCTACGACCTGGACGCCATGACCCAGGGCCTGCAGCGCAGCGACCTGATCATCGTGGCCGGCCGGCCCGCCATGGGCAAAACGGCGATCACGCTCAACCTGGCCAAAAACGTGGCCCAGCTCCACAACCTGCCGGTGTGCGTGTTCTCCCTGGAGATGAGCAAGGAGCAGCTCACCTACCGCCTGCTGGCCATGGAGGTAGGCATCGAGAGCGGCCGGCTGCGCACCGGGCGCCTCAACCCGGAGGAGTGGCCGCTGCTGGGGCAGGGCATCAGCACCCTCGGCCAGATGCCGATCTTCATCGACGACAAACCCAACGCCGGCGTGCTGGAAATGCGCTCCCTGTGCCGGCGGCTCATGGCCGAAAGCGGCAAGGAGCTGGGGCTGGTGATGATCGACTACCTGCAGCTGATGGAGGGGGGTGGCTCCGATAACCGCGTGCAGGAGCTGTCCCGCATCACCCGGGGCCTCAAGCAGATGGCCCGGGAACTAAACGTGCCGGTGATTGCCCTCTCCCAGCTCAGCCGGGGGGTGGAGGCCCGCACCAACAAACGGCCGATGCTCTCCGACCTGCGGGAATCGGGCTCGATCGAGCAAGACGCCGACCTGGTGCTGATGATCTACCGGGATGAGTACTACAACCCGGACACGCCGGACCGGGGCATCACGGAGGTGATCGTGACCAAGCACCGCAACGGTCCCGTGGGCACGGTGAAGCTGCTGTTCGAGCCCCAGTTCACCCGCTTCCGCAACCTGGCCGCCTGAACGGGCCGGAGCCGTAGCGTCAACGGATGTCCGAGCGCACGCCCACCGACTCCCCCGCAGGCTGCCCCGACGCCGCAGCCCCCGTGAGCGAACACTTCGACGTGATCGTGGTGGGCGGCGGCCATGCGGGCTGCGAGGCGGCCCTCACCGCGGCGCGCCTGGGCTGCTCCACGGCCCTGTTTTCGCTCAACCTCGACCGCATCGCCTGGCAGCCCTGCAACCCGGCGGTGGGGGGGCCGGCCAAGAGCCAGCTGGTGCATGAGGTGGATGCCCTCGGGGGCGTGATCGGCCGGCTGGCGGACGCCACCGCCCTGCAGAAACGGGTCCTGAACGCCAGCCGCGGCCCGGCGGTGTGGGCCCTGCGCGCCCAGACGGATAAACGCCAATACGCCCGGCAGATGCTGCAGCTGCTGCAGCACACCCCCAACCTCGCCCTGCGGGAGGCGATGGTCACAGGGCTGGAGGTGCAGGACGGCCAGATTCGTGGCGTCAAGACCTATTTCGGCAGCCGCTACGGCGCCGGGGCCGTGATCCTCACCGCCGGCACCTTCCTCGGCGGCCAGATCTGGGTCGGCAATCAATCCATGGCGGCCGGCCGCGCCGGCGAGCAGGCGGCCGAGGGGCTCACCGAGGCCCTGGAGGCCCTCGGCTTCCAGATGGGACGCCTCAAAACCGGCACGCCGGCGCGGGTGGATCGCCGCAGCATCGCCCTCGACCGCTTGGAGGAGCAGCCCAGCGACGCCCACGACCGCTACTTCTCCTTTGACCCCAGCAGCTGGGTGAGCGGTGAGCCGATGAGCTGCCACATCACCCGCACCACGGCGGCCACCCATCAACTGATCCGCGACAACCTGCACCTCACGCCGATCTACGGCGGCTTCATCGACAGCAAGGGGCCGCGCTACTGCCCCTCGATCGAGGACAAGATCGTGCGCTTCGCCGACAAGGAGTCGCACCAGATCTTTCTGGAACCCGAAGGGCGCGACACGCCGGAGATCTACGTGCAGGGGTTCTCCACGGGCCTGCCGGAACGGCTGCAGCTGGAGCTGCTGCGCACCCTGCCGGGCCTGGAGCAGTGCGTGATGCTGCGGCCCGCCTATGCGGTGGATTACGACTACCTGCCCGCCACCCAGCTCAAAGCCTCCCTGGAAAGCAAACGGGTGCAGGGGCTCTATTCCGCCGGCCAGCTCAATGGCACCACGGGCTACGAAGAGGCCGCCGCCCAAGGCCTGGTAGCGGGGCTCAATGCGGTGCGCCAGCTGCGGGGCCAGCCGCCCGTGCACTTCCCCCGGGAGGGCAGCTACATCGGCACCATGATCGACGACCTGATCACCAAGGATCTGCGGGAGCCCTACCGGGTGCTCACCAGCCGCAGCGAATACCGGTTGGTGCTGCGGGGCGACAACGCCGACCGCCGCCTCACCCCCCTGGGGCGCGAGCTGGGGCTGATCGACGACCGCCGCTGGGAGCTTTACCAGCGCAAACAGGAGGCGATTGCGGCGGAGAAGCAACGGCTCGACACCGTGCGGCTCAAGGCCAGCGATGCGGCGGCGGCGGCGGTGGAGGCCCAGACCGGAGCCGCCATCAAGGGCTCCATCACCCTGGCGGATCTGCTGCGCCGGCCGGGATTCCATAGCGCCGACCTGATGCGCCACGGCCTGGCGCCGACGGATCTGCCCCTGGACGTGCGCGAGGGGGCTGAGATCGACATCAAATACAGCGGTTACCTGTCGCGCCAACAGCAGCAGATCGACCAGGTGAAGAAACAGGAGCAGCGCCCGATCCCCAGCGGCATCGATTACGCCGCCATTGGCACCCTCTCCCGCGAGGCCCGGGAAAAGCTGGCGGCGATCCAGCCCCACACCCTGGGACAGGCATCCCGGGTGCCCGGCGTCAGCCCGGCGGATGTCACGGCCCTGATGCTCTGGCTGGAGCTGGAGCGGCGCCGCCAGACGCTCGCCAAGCCCGCCGCCGGCCGATAAGGTTCGGCCACGCCGTTGCCCGCCCCCGTCCAAACGGAGAAAACGGTGAGCCCCGCCCCCGCCAGCACCACCTCACGGGCTTACTGGGAGCTCAAGGCCGAGCAGGTGATGGATCGGGTGTTCCTCAACGCCGCCGACCCTGGCCAGGCGCGAACGGCACCACCCATGCCGCCAACCACCGCCGATACACCGCTGGAGGTGGCGGTGCGGGAGGCGACTGTTGCACCACAACGGACGCCCCGCTGGCCCCAGGGCTGGTCGCCGGCTGCCGCCGTGGCCTGCGGCCTCGCGGGCCTGGGGTTGATCACCTGCCTGGGTCTCTGGCGGGGCTGGAGCGAGGCCCACCAGGACCTGCGCCAGGAGCGCAACCTGCGGCTCTTGGAGGGCATCCGCGGCCTGGCGGTCCCCACCACCGACGCCACCAACCCGGCCGCGGGCACCAGCGCCGATGGGCTGCCGCCGCCACCCCCCACGGAGCCCTGGATCGAAGAACTGCAGCAGCTGGAGGCACGACCCGGGGCCTTGGCGCCCCTGCAGGTTCCCCTCAGCGGCACCCTGCGGGCGCCGGCCCCACCCCTAAGCAGCAGCCCGATCAGTCCTGGCGCCGGCGCAGGAACCATGCCGGAACTGCTGGGGGTCGTGCAGATCCCGGGCCGTTCCGGATCGGCCATCTTCCAGGTGGGCGGCAGCTCCAGCAATGCCCTGGTGGGCGACAGCATCGGCAACAGCGGCTGGCGGCTGGTGGCCACCAGTGGTGATGGGGCCGTGATCGAACGCGGTGGCGTGACCCGACGCGTCAGCATCAGTTCTGGTTTCTGAACCGCGTCTTGACGCCAACCCCTGAGCCCGCCGCGCTGTGGCCGTCGCCTCAGCCGCTCTGGCAGGCCTCCGCCGAGGAGGTGGTGTCGGCCGTGAGTCCGGGGCTGAGCGGCTCCTGGCGCCTGCTGCTGCTGGGGGATGGCAGCCCCACCCGGCACCTGCAATCACTGACGGGCCTGGAGGTGGAGGTGGAGGTGATCGCCATGGCCCCGGATCCGCACCCGGGGGCGGA
>JBEIQU010000247.1:0-2924 GCA_040376355.1 Prochloraceae cyanobacterium
CGGCCTGCCGTTGCACTGCCCAGGCAAGCAAGGTCGTCATGGCGATCGATGCAGGGAACAGGCGGCTCGCAGCCGAAGGCCGGAACCGGCGAACAGGCACCCCAAGGCCAAGGCCCGAGGGGCGATCCGTGGTCGCGGCAGAGGCTATCCAGACAGCTCTCGACATTTCCGGACAGGGCCGGAATGCCTGATTTAGAGCCCGTTTTGGGCCCGCCCCCTTTGGGGGATCGCTGAGAAGTCAATCGGGGCGACAGGATTCGAACCTGCGACCTAGTGCTCCCAAAACTCTCTTTTACGGGTTTGAGGGATCGATTGCCAGGACTGGAGTCTGGGCCGAAAAGCACTGCTGTCACTGCTTTTTGCCGTGCAAGGGGATGGCAGCCCAAGGCAGGCCGTGCCAAGCTGAGGGGGTCGATTTGCTCACATATTTGCTCACATGGGAGGTTCTAGAGCCACAGATGCCTGGGCTTCTGTGCTCCGCTCCGGCCTGCGCCTCTCCCTCACCCAGCGAGGCACGAGCAGCGGCTGGCGCGTTTCCGATCTGCGAGGGCGTACGCGCCTCACGGTCGATGGCGCCGGCGGTCGTCATCAGGTTCTGTTGCCCATCGAATGGGCCCATGACCAGGCCGATGCGATCCGAGAGACGGTTCTGGCGATCCACGCTGCCCATAGCGAGGGACTTTCACTCGATCGGGCCATTGCAGCCGCACTGGCCATCGGTGAGCCAACAGCTGATCCGGATGCTGGCCCGATCGATTGGCCTGAGCTGGTTGAGCGATTCAAAGCCCGAAAGCTGAGCAGCGGAGCCATCAAGCCCCGGACCTGGGCCGCCGTTTATCAGCGCCGAATGGCAGAACTGCTGGCCATCCTCGCCAGCAAGAAAGCACCAACCAATCCCCGGGAACTGCTGGAAGCAGTGACGGCTCGCTGGTCTGATCAGCCTGGCTCCCGTGGCCGGCAGATGCAGGTGCAGCAGACCGCGGCGCTGCTGCGATGGGGGGTCGATAACGGCGCTCTGGCTGTGGAATGGGCCCCACCTCTGGATCTCGACCCCTTTGTGGGCCGCAAGCGGGAGGGACGGTCGATCACCACCCCGATCGAGGTGAAGCACATTCTGGAGTTGGTGGAGGCCATTCCGGATGCCCGTTGGCGCCTCGCATTCCAGTTGCTGGCGGCTTATGGCCTCAGACCAGAGGAGCTGCAACACCTTCAGCTGCGCGGCGGCCGCCTGTGGTGCAACTACCGCAAGAACACCAGCCGAGGAGCGACAAAGCCGAGACCGCTGCGGCTGCTGCCCTGCGATGACTGGGCTGAGGCCTGGGACCTGTTGGAACAGTTCAAAGCCCAGCCACTACCGCCGATGCGGCCGGGCTACGGCGCCGAGGATCTGGGTCTGTACATGCGCCGGCGCCGGCACTGGCAGGATCTGCGGCAGCAGTACGAGGCAGAAGGGGAGAAGCTGGTCCTCTATTCCGCCCGGCATGGCTACGCCCACCGCGCCCACCTGATCTGCGAACTGCCGCCGAAGGTGGCCGCTGCCGCCATGGGCCATAGCGTCGAAACGCACCTGGCGGCCTACAGCAAGTGGTGTGGTGACGACGTTGTAGATGACGCCTTCGAACGGGCCGCGACACGCCTTGGTCGATGAACGTCCCGACTGCGATCCACGACACCCAGAGGGACACACTGCCAGCAGCGCGAGCGATGACTCCCTTCCCCGTACCAGGAAGCAACGGATCATTCCCCCTGGTGTGCTCATGACAGGAGTGATAGGTTGTCTTTGTGGTTCCCCTGCGGGACTGATTGCTCGCATTCACCATGAATCCCAAGGAGCTGCGGCTTGCTCAGATGGATGCGGTGCTTCAGGACGCCGCCAGCCATTCACTGGCGCAACGGCCGCCGGCGGGCTGGCTGCGGTCCATCCGTGAGGCCCTGGGCATGACCTCCGCTGCACTTGCGGCTCGCTTAGAAATCACCGCTTCCGGGTTGCGAAAGCTGGAACAGGCCGAGGCGACCGATGCCATCACGCTCGGCACCCTGCGGCGGGTGGCCGAGGCGCTCGACTGCGAGCTGCAGTACACGTTGGTGCCAAGACAGCCGCTGCGGGAGATGAGAAGGCAGCAGGCCCTGAGGCTGGCGCAGCAGTGGCAGCAACGCGCCGGCCGCACCATGGCGCTGGAAGCGCAGCCCATCGATTCGCCATCCGAGGGAGCACAGCAGCGGCTCGAGGCCATGGCTCAGGAGATCCTCCGCACCAGCGGCACCCGGCTATGGGATTGAACGAGGACCTACCGGCCGGGGCGACGCCTCTCGATGGGGAGGAGCTGGAGGGGCTGCTGCCCTCCCATCTGGTGAATCGCAGCCAGCTGAACGAATGGGAGCAGCAGAACATCGAAGCTGCTCTGCTCTGGCTGTCCCGCCAGCGACGGCCCCGGCCGCTGGAAGAAAGCTGGCTGCGACGCCTGCACCGCGAGATGTTTGGCCAAAGCTGGCGTTGGGCCGGTCAGTACCGGAGCAGCGACAAGAGCATCGGCGCCGACTGGCGGCAGATCCGGATGCAAGTCCCGGCCCTGCTGGCCGACATCGCCTTCCAGGTGGAGCACCGGGTGGATGTGGTGGATCTGATCGCCATCCGTTTCCATCACCGGCTGGTCTCCATCCACCCCTTCCCCAACGGCAACGGTCGCCACGCCCGCCTGATCGCTGACGCGTTGATCGAGCAGCTGGGTGCACCTCGCTTCTCCTGGGGCGGCAGCAGTTCCCTGGTGAATGCCTCAGCTCTGAGGCAGCAGTACATCAGCGCTCTTCAGCGAGCTGACCGCGGTGATCTCACTGGACTGCTGGCTTTTGCCCGAGCGAGCTGAGCAGGCACCGCAGGGCTCCGGTCGGCGACGGCCGTCCTTCAGCGTGCCACGGCTGCGCCG
>JBEIQU010000235.1:0-3249 GCA_040376355.1 Prochloraceae cyanobacterium
CTTGACCCGCCCGCTAAATTCTCCCGACTCCTTTCTTGCCCTGAGATCGATGGCGAAGCGTTCCCTGGCCAGCCTCTCCGCTGATGAACTGCGCGGCAAGCGCGTGCTGGTTCGGGTCGACTTCAACGTCCCCCTCAACGATGCCGGCGCCATTACCGATGACACCCGCATCCGCGCGGCGCTGCCCACCATCAACCACCTCACTGGCCATGGTGCCCGTGTGATCCTCTCGGCCCACTTCGGCCGTCCCAAGGGCCAGGTGAACGAGGGCATGCGCCTCACGCCAGTGGCTGCGCGGCTGAGCGAACTGCTGGGTCAGGCCGTGGTGAAGACCGACAGCTGCATCGGCCCCGATGCCGAGGCCAAGGTGGCCGCCATGGCCGACGGCGATGTGGTGCTGCTGGAGAACGTGCGCTTCTTCGCCCAGGAAGAGAAGAACGAGGGTGATTTCGCCAAGCAGCTGGCGTCGCTGGCCGATGTGTACGTCAACGACGCCTTTGGCGCCGCCCACCGTGCCCACGCCTCCACCGAAGGGGTGACCCAGTACCTGAGCCCCAGCGTGGCCGGCTACCTGATGGAGAAGGAACTGCAGTACCTGCAGGGCGCCATCGATGAACCCAAGCGCCCCCTGGCGGCCATCGTGGGCGGCTCCAAGGTGAGCTCCAAGATCGGCGTGCTGGAGGCGCTGCTCGACAAGTGCGACAAGATCCTCGTCGGCGGCGGCATGATCTTCACCTTCTACAAGGCCCGCGGCCTGTCGGTGGGCAAGAGCCTGGTGGAAGAGGACAAACTGGAGCTGGCCAAGGAGCTTGAGGCCAAGGCCGCCGCCAAGGGTGTGCAGTTCCTGCTGCCCACCGACGTGGTGCTGGCTGACAACTTCGCCCCCGATGCCAACAGCCAGATCGCCAAGGTGGAGGCCATCCCCGACGGCTGGATGGGCCTCGACATCGGTCCCGACTCGGTGAAGGTGTTCCAGGACGCCCTGGCCGACTGCAAAACCGTGATCTGGAACGGCCCCATGGGCGTGTTCGAGTTCGACAAGTTCGCCGCCGGCACCAACGCCATCGCCACCACCCTGGCGGAGCTCAGCGGCAAGGGCTGCTGCACGATCATCGGCGGCGGCGACTCGGTGGCGGCCGTGGAGAAGGCCGGCCTGGCCGACCAGATGTCGCACATCTCCACCGGTGGTGGCGCCAGCCTCGAGCTGCTGGAGGGCAAGGTGCTGCCCGGCGTGGCCGCCCTCGACGAAGCCTGATCCCACCAACGGCGCGGCCCAACGCCGCACCAGAGTTCCAGGGCCCCCATGGGGCCCTTTTTTGATGGCTGCCCCCCGATGCGCACCCCCACACCAGCGGCGCCCCCTAAACCGGCCGTGGCCTGCCTCGGCCTGGGGGCCCTGGGGGCCCCGATGGCCCTCAACCTGCTGCGGGCGGGCTACCCGCTCACGGTGCACAACCGCTCTCCCGGACGGCAGGAGCCCCTGGTGACCGCAGGCGCCCTTGCGGCCCCCACCCCGGCGCAGGCGGTGGCAGAAGCCGAGCTGGTGCTGGTGTGCGTCAGCGATGACACCGCCCTACGGACGGTGCTGCTGGACCACCCGCAGGCCGCCATCCAAGGGCTTCGCCCGGGCAGCCTGGTGATCGACTGCTCCACCGTGAGCCCCGACACCAGCATTCAGCTGGCCGCCGCGCTGGCGCAGCGGGGCGTGGGCTACCTGGATGCGCCGGTCACCGGCGGCACGGAAGGGGCCCGGGCCGGCACCCTTTCGGTGCTGGTGGGCGGCGACGCGGCGGATCTCGAACGAGCGCGACCCCTGCTGGAGGTGATCGGCCAGCGAAGCACCCACTTCGGCGCGGTGGGGGCCGGCCAGCGGGCCAAGGCGGTGAACCAGGTGCTGGTGGCAGGCAGCTATGCGGCGGTGGCGGAGGCCCTGGCCCTGGCGGAACGGCTGGGGCTCGATCGCCCGCAGGTGGTGGAGGCCCTCCGGCAAGGGGCCGCCGGATCCTGGGCCCTGGAGCACCGCAGCGCCGCGATGATCGCGGACCACTTCCCCCTGGGCTTCAAGCTGACGCTGCACCGCAAGGATCTGGCCATCGCCCTGGCGGCGGCGGCGGATGCCGAGCTGACGCTGCCGATCAGCGCCCAGGTGGCCGCCATTGAGGATGCGCTGATCGCCGCGGGCGAAGGCGACCAAGACGTCGCGGTGCTGGCCCGCTGGTTCAGAGGTTGAGGCCGGCCTTGTCAGCCACCACCCGCACCTGCTTGCTGCCGGCCACGATGCCCTTGGGGTGCACCAGCAACACCGCCCAGGTTTGTGTGCCGGGTTGGTAGGGGGCCTGCACGGACTTGAACAGGCCGCCACCCCCGAGGGCCTCCAGGGGCAGATCCGGGGTCAGCAGACGCAGCTGCTCGCCGGCGGTCACCGGCCGGATTGAGCCCGCCACCACCGCCCCCTCCAGCGGATCGTCGAACACCACGTCGAGGTCGTAGCGCTGGCCGGTGAGCACCGCATCGGGGATCTGCAGCGTCACCTTGAGGTCGTCGTCGCCGGTGCGCAGCAGGGAGGTCTCGCGGATCACCTCCTGGCGGTTGAAGCGGTTGCCCGCGGCCCCCAGCACCAGCTGCTGCTGGGCCACGAAGCGGAACGCAAAGGGGCCCTGCTGGCGGCTTCCCGTAACCGTGAGGTCCGTGGTGGCACGGCCATCCCGCAGGGGAGCACCGGCCTTCACGCTCCAGGTGGCGTCGGGGAACTGCTGGCGCAGCAACTGCCGTTGCCGCTCCACCTGCTGGGGATCCAGCCCTTCGCCGGGCTCCAGCACGGCATTGAGGGAATCGGGGGCCGTGCTGTTGAGGGCGTCCTGCAGGGCCTGAAGGCTCGGGGCCGCCCGCAGGGGGATGGCCATGAACGGAAGCCCGGCGGCCGCAACGGCCGTACAGGCGAGGGCCTGCAGCAGAGGGCGCAACAACACTGGGGCAGCAACGGGGTCGGCCCTTA
The DNA here is from genome assembly GCA_040376355.1 of Prochloraceae cyanobacterium. Taxonomy (GTDB): domain Bacteria; phylum Cyanobacteriota; class Cyanobacteriia; order PCC-6307; family Cyanobiaceae; genus Vulcanococcus. Next base: position 2,996 of record JBEIQU010000235.1, read on the forward strand.
AGTTAGGCGCGCTTCACGGCCGCCACCATGACCCGCCTGTTGATCGCAGCCAGCGGCACCGGCGGCCATCTGTTTCCGGCCCTGGCGGTGGCCCAGGCCCTGCCCACCGATTGGAAGCTGCACTGGTTGGGGGTACCCGACCGGCTGGAAACGGAGCTGGTGCCGCGCAGCATCCCGCTGCACACGGTGCGGGCCGGGGGTCTGCAGGGGCGCGGCCTGCGCAAACTGGCCAACCTGGTGCGACTGCTGGGGTC
>JBEIQU010000106.1:0-5856 GCA_040376355.1 Prochloraceae cyanobacterium
CAATTCCACGAACAGCATCATCCCGTAACTGCTCAATCGCTGCCAGGATCCCCACCCGACTGGCCGGCAATGGAAATGGCCCCTCCTCATAACGTGCCTCTACTGCATAGGGCTGTAGCGCCAGCAGCAATGGATCCAGATTCACGCCCGCTAGCTCCATCAACAGGTTGAGCCCATGGGTGAACGGCGGCCGTTCATCCCGCAGCACAATCCGCACCTTGAGCAGTTTCTCCACCGCCTGCTGGGCCGTGAAGCCCCATTCCTCGTCCGGGTAGGCCGGGTCGAGGTTGAGCCGCAGGGCGCGCAGGTGGCGATCCACCAGGGCTAACAGCACGCGGGCGTCTTCCTGGGGCGTCATGGCCGCACCACCAGCACCCGCCCATGGCGGGCCGCTTCGCTGATCACATGCCAGCGGGAGCCGGCCAGGCGGGCGGCGTCGGCGCTGCCGCTCACGATCAGGTCCACCGGCAGCCGCAGCGGTTTGAGCGGCCCGAAGTGGCGCCACCAGCTGGCCACCTTCGCTTGCCCTTCCAGGTGGGGGGTGTGTTCCACCACCAGCAGGTCCAGGTCGGAGTCCGGTCGGGCGGTGCCGCTGGCGCGGGAGCCGAAGATCACCAACGCCTGCACCGCGGGGTCGGCCGCGATGGACTGAAGCGCCAGTTCCAAGTCCACGCGCCGCTCGCCCTCAAGACCCGGGCCCAGGTCGGGCAGGGCGAAGGGCTGGGGGGTGGTCCAGTCGGCGAGGGTGGCGGCGGTCATGCTTCCAGTATCCCCGCCAAATTTGCTGCGATCCTCTCCTCCAGCTCCCGCGACCTTGAGTTCAATCCCTCCAGCTCCTGATTCAGCTCCTTCAAAAAACACACCATCTCAACCCTCCCCCAGCAATGCCACCGCCTCATGGTGAAGCTGATCCATCGCCGCCAGGAAGGCTTTTCGGCTGGCCGATAGCGGGACCGGCCCCTCCTCATAGCGTGTCTCTACCGCCATCAAGACCTGGCACTCATTCATGCCTCAGCTGCAGCGACTCGCTTTGTAGCCCTGGAATCGCCAGCAAACGCTGATCGTTGGTCAGCAGGGTGGCGTGGTGGGCCAGGGCGCTGGCGGCGATGATGGCGTCAGGCAGGCGCAGACGATGGGCACGACGTAATCGCACCGTTCTTTCCTTGATCTGCTCATCCAGTTCGACGATGGAGATATCCGACAAAAAAGCGTTGAGCCATGACTGACTTTCTGCGTCCAGACCATGAAAAGAGCGAAGTTCTAATTCGCTAATCACCGACAGAAGGTACTCCCCTCGTGGCAAGGGCCGTGCGAGCAGGCCTTTCTGCAGATAAATCACAACATTCGTATCGAATATGGAGTTCACTCCCACTCTCCCCGCAGCCTCTCCTGGTAGGCCAAGCCGTCTACTGGCCAGGACACCGTGCCGCTATAGCGCATCGGGTCGAGTTCGTTGGCTGTCTTTGCCGGAGAAGTTCTGACTTTGGATTGTGCAGTCAGAGAGAGGATGAAATTGAGCACTTCAGCCTTGCGGTCGTCATCCAACAGCAACAGCTGCTCGATGATGGCGGATTCGATCGCTGGATTCAGCATGCCCTCCTCCTTATGGCATTCATAATGCTACCGCCGCAGTGTGAGTTGGTGCGTCTCAACTGCTTAGGGCCGCACCACCAGCACCCGCCCATGGCGCGCCGCTTCGCTGATCACATGCCAGCGGGAGCCGGCCAGGCGGGCGGCGTCGGCGCTGCCGCTCACGATCAGGTCCACAGGCAGATCCAGCGGTTTGAGCGGCTCAAAGTGGCGCCACCAGCTGGCCACCTTCGCTTGCCCTTCCAGGTGGGGGGTGTGTTCCACAATGCTCATGGTGCTCATCCACTTCTCGCCAACCTTCAGCCGCCAACGGCGTTGGGAGTGCTTTCCCCATTAACGAAGCCCGCTGGAGTATGACGTTACCAGCCATCAGCAAAGAATCTCGATCTTGTTCCGCAAACAGACATCCGAAAAGTCTTTGATGTTATACGTTGCCAGATAATTGAGGCCAGGGCCCAGCTCATCGACGACCACGCGCAGCAGGCAGTCGGTGAGGCTGAGCGGACGCCGCTGCCTTAGGGATGAATCCAGCGCGTGCTTCAAGGCATCCTCACGATAAGGACTATCATCAAGAAACTGTACTCGCGGGGACTTGAGCTGTTTCTCAAAACCTTGCAGGGCCAAGCGGTTCTTCGCAAATTTGGAAGACATGGTCTCATAGGTGATCGGCCAGGGAATGATTGCTGTCATGCTTTGGATTCTCTCCGAATGATCTGCAACAGTTGCTCGATCACGTGTTAAGTCCGTAGGGTCAAAAATAGCGAGCCAAACACAAGTGTCAACGAGGATGCGCATGAATCAGGACACCTCCTCGTCGACAACCCCTGCTTCGGATGAGGAGTACCCAGTCCAAGGCGCCTCTCGCCTGCCGCCAAACAAGAAGACACCTTGATTCTTGCCTGTATCTTCATCGCGATAGACGATGTAAATCCGTGATTTCTTATTGATGTCGATGGAGCGCTCAAGCTCATCCTTGAGATTGTCCTTGAGAGAGTCGGAGTATTCCACATTCACAAGCGCCATGGAATCCCCACATTCCTTCGCGCCGTGGGCATCCAGCCATTGGTACAGCGAAGCGTAATCGCCTTGAAGTCCCAGGTCGTACGACAACCAGATGGATCGTTTTGGCATCTCGGGTGCAGTCCTTCAATCTCTTCAAGCTTAGGAAAGCCGCACAACAACACCCGCCCATGGCGGGCCGCTTCGCTGATCACATGTCAGCGGGAGCCAAACAGCGCCAGTTCCAAGTCCACGCGCCGCTCGCCCTCAAGACCCGGGCCCAGGTCGGGCAGGGCGAAGGGCTGGGGGGTGCTCCAGTCGGCGAGGGTGGCGGCGGTCATGCTTCCAGTATCCCCGCCACATTCAGGGCAATCGTCGCCTCCAGCCCCCGAGCTTGGGCATTCAGCCCCTCCAGTTCCTGCTGCAATTTCTCCAGCTGCTCCTTGAAATCCTCATCGCTGAGGTCTTCCCCCGCCGCCACGCCCACATAACGGCCGGGATTGAGGCTCCAGCCCTGGGCTTCGATCGCCTCAAGTGTGGCCGCCTTGCATAGACCAGCGATGTCGCGATAGGCAGGCGAGCCGCCGGAGTCGGCACCGAAATAAACCTCGATCCAGCGCTGGGCCTCTTCGCCGCCGAGGGTCACGTCCACCGCTTCGCCGCGGTAGAGGCGCACGATGTTGGCCAGGAAGCCAATCTGGGCATCGCTCCAGTCGCGATGGGCCCTGTCGATCTGGCGGTATAGATGGCGGGCATCGAGAAACAGCACCGTGTTCTCCCGCGCGGTGCCCACCTTGCCGCGATCAAAAAACCACAGGGTGCAGGGCAAGGTCACCGTATAGAACATGTTTGGCCCCACCGCCACCATCACATCCACCGCCTTTGCCTCGATCAACTTCTGGCGGATCGCCTGCTCTGACCCCCTCGCATCGGAGGCGGAGTTGGCCATCACGAAACCGGAGCGGCCCTTGGCGTTCAGCGAGGAATAGAACAGCTGAATCCAGAGGTAGTTGGCGTTGTCCACACTCGGCGTGCCGAACGGGAAGCGGCGACCCGGACCCGTCTTGGCGCCCAGCTTTGCCATGTCCACCGCGTTCACATTGAACGGCGGATTGGCCATCACAAAGTCGAAGGATCCCACCGAGTCGTGCGGGTCTTCGTAGTAGCTGTTCATGTCACCGCCGTGGCGGATCGTGCCCTCCAGGCCATGCACCGCCAGGTTCATGCGGCACAAGCGGCCGGTTTCATCGGTTTTCTCCACGCCGCAGATGGCCAGGTCGCCGGCCGGGTTACCGCGGTGGGCCTTCACGAAGCGGGCGCTCTGCACATACATGCCGCCCGAGCCGCAGGCCGGATCCAGCAGGCGCCCGGCACAGGGCTCCACTATCTCCGTGATCAGCACCACCAGCGACGACGGCGTGAAGAACTCACCGCCCCTCTGCCCCTCGCTGCGGGCGAACTCCCCCAGGAAGTATTCGTAGATTCGCCCGAAAGCATCGAACTCCAGATCGGTGGGGATCTCGGAGATGCGCTTCAGCAGGCCCGCCAGCAACTGGGGGGTGAACAGGTTATAGCTGCGCGGCAGCACGCCAGCGAGCTTGCTGTTGTGCTCCTCGATCAGGCCCATTGCCGCATTTAGCTTTTCGCCGATGTCGGTCGCCTCGGGCAGCTGCAGCAGCTCCTGGAAGCGGGCGCCGGTTGGCAGGTAGAGCAGCCCCTCGCTCTGGTAGGCGTTGGCATCCTCCTCGCGGCTGCCGCGCCGTTCGCTGCCGCCGGCGGCCTTGAGCGCCTGCCACTGCGGCATGAAGCGCGCATCAGCGAAGCGCAGGAAGATCAGGCCGAGGATCGGGCCGGAATACTCCTGGGCCTTGAGGCCCGAGTTGGCGCGGAACTGATCGGCCGCCTCCCAGAGGTTTTTCTCCATCGCCGCCTTACCCAGGTCGCGCTCCGGCGGTGCCACCCAGCCCATGAAGCCGCGGCTGGGGTCGCCGGGCTCGGGGGGCGGGCTGGCGGGTGCTGCAGCTTCAGAGGCCTGGCGTCCCTGGGCAGAGGTGGCGTTGCCATTGCGGCGTGGGCGGCCATTGCTGGCTGCCGAGGTGGCTCGCGCTGGGGCTTCCACGCCAGCGGCCTTCAGGCCGCCGCCGGGGCCCTTCACCCCTTCCGCGAAACCCATGGCCACCACCTGGCTTTTGAGTTCCTTCAGCTCTGCCTCGCCGATGGGCTCGCCAGCCTCGCTCTCCAGGGCGGCGCGGATCTCGTCGTTGGTGATCCGGCTGCCGTCCTCAGGGATCAGGGCGATCAGGTCGTTAACGAGGTCGGCGAGGACGGGCATCGGGGCGGGTAGGGAATGCGGGGAATCGTGGAAGCGGAACCAGGCAGTGGGAACAGGCGCCGGGCCTGGATAGCCCTCACGATGCCTTGGCGGTCATGAAGCAAGTCATTCGCCGTGCGAAAGACCAGATCAGGGTCTCTGTTGGTGACCAACCGGTGACTTCACTTTGCCCCTGCTTGCGTAGTTCTACAGCGGAACAGCGGCAGATGCAGTGCGTTCTCCATGCTCATGACGGCGTAGCTATGCACCAACTGCATAGTTTTTCGATGGGGACTCTGCAGGGCCTGGCTGGCTGGCCTCCCCCGCCTGCTCCACCCGCTGCTGCAACGTGCGGATCAGATGCCGGGCCTCGCGGCTGCTGCCCACCTGCCCCTGCGGCAGCAGCAGCCACAGCTGCTCCATCAGGCAAGGCTGCTCGGGGTGGGGCACCAGGCTCTGGGCCTGGATCCAGCCCGGATCCACCAGCCCCGGGCAGAGCGGCATCGCCAGCTGGCGATCGCCCATGCGCTTCAGCCAGGAGGGCACGTCATGGCAGCTGTTCGGCTGCTGCTCCACCTGGAAGCCATGGCATGCCATCGCCTCGTGCAGAAGTGGTGTGATGCTGCGGCAGGGCAGCAGCACCTTGCGGGGTGCGCTCGCCCCTGCCGTGGCCGGCGGGTGGCTCACCAGCTGCAGCGGCAACGCCCCCAGCGGCACCGTGATCACACCGCTCCAACTAGGTGGGCGCTCGCTGGCGACAAGCCGTGGATGGCACCAGGACGACACGATCGCCCCATCGAGCAAGGCCTGCTTCAGCAGCAGCGCCCACTGCCGCGAGCACCGGAAGCGCGGCGGCACCGGTTGCACGCTCACCATCCCCGTCAGCAGCGGCTGATGCAAGGGGTCGGTGGCGACCCGCAGCAGGCCATCCATCAACCGGTGGGCCCGGTAGGCCA
>JBEIQU010000158.1:0-4541 GCA_040376355.1 Prochloraceae cyanobacterium
GCCCCAATCCCCGTGGCGCCAGCCGCCCACTACTGGATGGGCGGCGTGCGCACCGATCCGCAGGCGGCCACCACCGTGCCCGGCCTGTATGCGGTGGGGGAGGTGGCCAGTACCGGCGTGCATGGGGCCAACCGACTGGCCAGCAATTCGTTGATGGAATGCCTGGTGTATGCGCGGCAGCTGCGCCACATCCAGCTGTCGGCCTGGGATGGCGCCGAGGCGGGCCTAGCCTGCGGCAGCTCCGCGCCAGCTCGGCCCCTGACGGGTGCCAGACCAGGCAGCCCGGAAGGGCTGCAGAGGAGCATCGAGCACCTGCGGCAGCTGTGCTGGCAGGTGGCTGGCGTGGAGCGCCGGGCCACCGATCTGCGCCACGGCCTGCGCGACTGCCGGCGCCAACGTCTGGAGCTCGAGCAGCAAGCCCTGCTGCAGCAGACCGCACGGCAGAGCCCTGGTGAGGTGCACACGCTCGACTCTGCACTCAGCACCTGGCTACGCCAGGCCCACGCCCTGAACCAACGGCTGCTGGTGAGCGAACTGCTGCTGGAAGCGGCCCTGTTCCGCCAGGAGAGCCGCGGCGGCCACTACCGGCTGGATGCACCGGCGGCCCAGCCGTTCTGGCGCCGCCACACGGTTCAGCGGCAGGATCAGGGGATTGGCACCGAGCCGGTGGCCGGGGCAGGAGCTGAAGCGGGGCCGCTATAGCCGCTGAGTTCAGCCAGCTTCGCCAGGGGCTTCACGCCGGAATCGAGCTTGCCGTTGATCTCCCAGGTGGGATACCCCTCAATCTTTTTGGCGTCGCAGAGCTGCTTCTGGCTGTTGCGGCCGTCGGGGGCGCACTCGATCACCGTGAGCTTCTCGCTGGCCTGACGGCCGAACAGCTCTTGCTGCTCATGGCAGTGCGGGCACCAGTAGGCGGTGTAGAGGCGGGCACCGGTGGCGGTGAGGTGCTCCGCCAGGGCGATGGTGGCGGCGTTGCTCTCCGCCCGCACCGGCGGGGGCACTCCCTTGCCGGTCTCCACGCTGGGCTGGCCCACGGAAGCGGCCCAGCCCAGGCCGATCACCCCCACCAGCAGGGCCGTGATCACACCGCGGAACACCAGCTGGCCGCGGTCATCCCAATCGCCTCCGATCAGGCTGAGCACCAACAGCCCCAGGCTCAGGGCCGCCGAGAGGATGCAGAAGGGGCAGCAGTCGCGGATGCCGAAGGCCATCACCCCGAGCAGCACGGCGCTGAACACCGCCATGCCGGTGCTCACCAGGAACAGGCCCCACCAGCTGCGCTGGGCCAGGCCCTGGCGGGCCTCCCCCTGCAGCACCAGCGGCAATACCGCCAGCAGCAGCACGGCGGAATAGGCCAGGAAGCCATACAGCGCCAAGGGCTGCCCCAGCAGGCTGCCCCAGGCGCTGGAGAGCACCTTCTCGCAGCCGTTGCAGCCAAAGAACCCCTGGCTGCTGCAGCTGAGGGCCCCCAACAGGCCCCACTTTTTGAGGGTGATCGAGCCCGTGTCGATCACCCCGATGGTGGCCAGCACGGCGATCACCACCCGCACCCAGCGCTGGCCGCCATCCCCGCGGCGACGCTGGCCGGCGAGGCGCTCGCTAAGGCGGGAGGAGGTCACGGGGGGAGCAGTGGCTGGCGTGATTCTGTCAGTCCCGGCCCTGGTTGGCCCCACGGGATGCCCGTACGGCCCAGGGCCGCTGGGTAGGGTTGGGGATTGGCCCGCGCGCGGTCCGCCGGGCACCGATCTGCGACCGCCGATGAGCAACCCCAGCGCCGTGCCAGCCCCCCGCAAAACCGTGGCCTTCGCCCACCTGGGCTGCGAGAAAAACCGGGTGGACACGGAGCACATGCTGGGGCTGCTGGCCCAGGCGGGCTATGGCGTCAGCGCCGATGAACAGGACGCCACCGTGGTGGTGGTGAACACCTGCAGCTTCATCCAGGAGGCCCGTGAGGAATCGGTGCGCACCCTGGTGGAGCTGGCGGAACAGGGCAAGGAACTGATCATTGCCGGCTGCCTGGCCCAGCACTTTCAGCAGGAACTGCTGGACAGCCTGCCGGAGGCCAAGGCGATCGTGGGCACCGGCGACTACCAGCACATCGTGAGCGTGCTGGAGCGGGTGGAAGCGGGGGAGCGGGTGCATCAGGTGAGCGCCAACCCCACGTTCGTGGGAGATGAGCACCTGCCCCGTTACCGCACCACCAGCGAAGCCGTGGCCTATCTGAAGGTGGCCGAGGGCTGCGACTACCGCTGCGCCTTCTGCATCATTCCCCACCTGCGCGGCGACCAGCGCTCCCGGCCGATCGAGAGCATCGTGGCCGAGGCCCGGCAACTGGCGGCCCAGGGGGTGCAAGAGCTGGTGCTGATCAGCCAGATCACCACCAACTACGGCCTCGATCTGGCCGGCAAACCCCAACTGGCGGAGCTGCTGCGGGCCCTGGGGGAGGTGGAGATCCCCTGGATCCGTGTGCACTACGCCTACCCCACCGGCCTCACCGAGGAGGTGTTGGCGGCCTACCGGGAGGTGCCCAATGTGCTGCCTTACCTCGATCTACCGCTGCAGCACAGCCACCCAGAGGTGCTCAAGGCGATGAACCGACCCTGGCAGGCGGATGTCACCGGTGGCGTGCTGGCGCGGATTCGCGAGCAGCTGCCCGATGCGGTGCTGCGCACCACCTTCATCGTGGGTTACCCGGGCGAAACGGAGGAGCACTTCCAGCACCTGCTGGAGTTTGTGGCAGAGCAGCAGTTCGACCACGTGGGGGTGTTCACCTTTTCGCCGGAGGAGGGCACCCCCGCCGCAGCCCTACCCAACCCCGTGTCCGCGGCGATCGCCCTGGAGCGCAAGGATCGCCTGATGGCGCTGCAGCAGCCGATTGCCGCCGCCCGCAATGCCGCCTGGGTGGGCCGCATCGTGGATGTGCTGATCGAACAGGAACACCCCGGCACCGGCGAGATGATCGGCCGCTGCGCCCGCTTCGCACCGGAAGTGGATGGGGAAGTGCGCGTGCAACCGGGGGAAGGGGGCCTGAGCGCCGCCCCCGGCACGCTGGTGCCCGTGCGCATCACGGGGGCGGACACCTACGACCTGATCGGCACCGTGGTGGGGGCGAGGGCGATGGTGAATGATGCGCTCGCCGCCCACCGGACGGGGGGTTGAGCCGCATCTCCGGCACCCACACCCAACCGCGCCAGGCCCTCGGGCGGATCCGCCGCCGACTCACCCGCCACCAGCGCACCACGTTTCTGCTGGCATCGGGACTGAGCACCGCCGGCTCCTTTGCCGGCCTCACCGCCAAGGGTTGGCTGCTGATGGAAGGGGCCGGCAACCCGATGCTGCTGGCCCTGAACTTCGCCCTGCTCACCCTGCCCACGCTGCTGGTGAGCGGACCGGCCGGGGTGCTCACCGACCGCATCGGCAGCGAGCGGGTGTTGATACGCGCCCAGTGGGCCCTGTTCGGCGCCGCGGTGCTCGGGGCCCTGGCGATTCCCCTCAGCCAAGGCGCCCAGCAGGATCTGCTGCTGTTGCTCAGCACCCTGGGGGTGGGACTAGCCAGCACCTACGAACTCACCGCCCGTAACAAATATGTGGCCCTGCTGGTGGAGGACCCGGAGCAACTGGGCCCCTACCTGGCCAGCTTTTCGGTGATCTTCAACGTGGGCAAATTGGTGGGGCCACCCATCGGCGGACTGCTGCTCGCCGCCACGGGCCCCACCCTGGCCCTGGGGCTGGATGCCGCCACCTATCTGCTGCCGATCGCCACGCTGATCTGGTGCATGGCACCGGCGCGGGAGCGGGAGCGGCGCAGCCAAGCCGGAGAGAGCGCCAGCCTGGGGGCCGCCTGGCGCGGCTGCGGCGCCTCCCTGCGCCACGTGCTGTTGTTCACCGGGGTGGCCTGCCTGGTGGGCTTCTTCCACCCCGGCCTGGCACCGCTGCTGGCCTATCAGCTGCTGGGGCCCAGCCCCCTGGCCTTAGGGATCTTCACCAGCGTGATTGCCGCCGGCAGCATCAGCGGTGGGGTGCTCCTGCAGCGCCGGGCAGCCGCCTTTGGTCAGCGCCCCGGGCTGTTGCTGGGGGGCTGCACGCTGCTCACGGGCCTGGCCCAGCTGGGTCTGGCCCTGCACGGGCCACAGGCCTGGGGCTTGGCCATGGCCTTTCTGATCGGCGCCGGCACCGCCTGCCTGCTGGCGGGCACCAATCTGATCATCCAGGTGCATGCCCCACAGGTGCTGCGGGGCCGCATGGCGGGCCTGGGGCAGATCGCCTTCCTGGGGGGAGGCGGATTGAGTGGATTGGCCGCGGCCCAACTCACCAGCCTGATGCCCGGTGGCCTGTGGAGCACCCTGGCGCTGCTGGGTGGTCTGGGGGCGCTGCTGGGCTGCCGGGAGCTTCTGGTGCACCGGCAGCTGCGGCTGGGGCCGATCAGATCAGCTTGATGCCGCGCAGCACGAAGGAGATGGCCGCTGCAGCCACCAGGCCACCACCCACGAAAGCGAGATAAATCACGGGAGCCATGGCGGCGCTGCGTAGTTCAGATATCC
>JBEIQU010000200.1:0-3771 GCA_040376355.1 Prochloraceae cyanobacterium
GCAGCCCAGCCCACCTGGCGTGGAGTTGATTCAGATGGGGCTGGTGGCGCTGTCAAGCGACATCGAATACTGAGCCACTTCCGACACCGAAAACTGAACCACCCCGGAACGGTCTTTGGACTCGGTAGTCGGAGTGGTTCCGCCCTTATGGGGGCGGTGTCTCTTGCTGCTCATGGGTTCCGTGATGGGTTGCGTTGGTTGTCGTCCGTTGGTGCTGAGGCTGTTCTCTCTCAGGCCTCCTTGGCTGGCGTCGGTGGCGGCACGCCGCCGATGCCGGACGAGGAGGAGCCGCTCGCCTGCGGGCGGAACAATCCAGATCGGCGCTTCTCCCTCAGCCGGTAGCTGTCGCCGCGGATCGTCACCACATGGCTGTGGTGCAGCAGCCGATCGAGGATCGCCGCCGCCACCACCTGGTCTCCGAACACCTCGTCCCACTCCTCCCCCGGCCGGTTGGAGCTGATCAGCACGCTGCCCTGCTCGTAGCGGCGGGAGATCAGCTGGAAGAACAGATGCCCCGCCTGGGGTTCGAGCGGCAGGTAGCCGAGCTCATCGACGATCAGCAGTTTTGGCTTGCTGTACTGCGCCAGCCGCACCTCCAGCGTCCCCTGCTGTTGCCCTTTCACCAGGGATCCGAGCAGTTCCATCGCGGTGGTGAACTGCACCGTGTAGCCACGGGCCACCGCCTCACGCCCCAGCGCCACCTCCAGGTGGGTCTTACCCACACCTGGTGGGCCCTGCAGCACGACGTTGTCGCCGTTGGCAACCCAGCGGCAGGTGGCCAGATCGCGGATCTTCCCCGGATCGATCGAGGGCTGAGCCTCGAACTCAAAACCCTCCAGCGTCCGCACGAACGGAAAGCGGGCGATCGTCATTGCCATCGACAGCCGCCGCTGCTCCTTGCTCGCCACCTCTGCGGCGCAGAGCCAGGCGAGGGCCTCGCGCAGATTCAGCTGTCTTCTGGCCGCCTCATCCAGCAGCCCGTCGAGCTGCTCACGGATCGCCCCCAGCCGCAGGCGGTTGAGCATCGCGTCGAGCTCCTCCACCAGCCTGGCGATGTCCGCAGCCTCCGCCGCGGGGAGGCTGGTAGAAACCGCCGCTGGTGCCGGTTGTTTGCCGCGTGGCATCAGCCCACCTCCGCCACCACGGCCGCGTAGTCGCTCAGGGGCCGCGCCAGCGATGAGCGCCGCACGGAATCCAGCGCCACCACCTCAGCGATGCCCGCGTTTTCGCTCTGGGCGGCCTCGATCGCCCGCTGCGGCACAAGACCAGCCCAGTGGCCGGCGATCACCTGCCGGCTGCGCTGGTTGGCGGCCTGGCGGGTATGGCGCGCCACAATCCGGCCCCCCTGGCGAATCAGCACCTGCTGGTCGCGGATCTGCACTGTCACGCTCTGGCGCACCAGAGCGGCCGGCACGCTGTACCAGTTGCCCTCCACCTGCACGCAACAGTCCCTGGCGACGCGGCGGCTGAACTCCTGCTCCGCCGGATACGAGGACTTGCCGTTCAGCGCCAGCAGCGCCGAGGCCTCCGATCGCTCGAACCGCTCCAGCGGCCGCTCACCGGTGGTGCCGTGGAGGCGCAGATCAGCGATCTCGCGGTTCCACCACTCCAGATGGCCTTCCATCTGGCCCCAGGTGTCAAAGCAGTGCCCGGCGATGCCGCTGCGTTTGACGTACCCCACACCGCGCTCATCTTTCCCCTTGGTCTGGGGTCGATGCGGCCAGCAGGCCTTGACCGTGAACCCCCAGTGCCGGGCAAAGGCGGCGAACACCGGGTTGATCACCAGCTCACCGGTCCGGGGGTTGTGGTGCGTGATAAGCGCCTTGGCGTTGTCGACCAGCACCTGCTCGGGGATCCCACCCCAGACGCGGAACGCCTCCTCCAGTGCCTGCAACCAGTGGCGCTGCCGCTGCTGGCGAAACACCCGCACGACCTGGCGGCGCGAATAGCCCAGCGTCAGCACGCACAGGTGCACCTTGGTTCGCACCCCGCCGATCAGCACCCAGATCTCACCGAAATCAGCCTGCAGCTGCTTGCCCGGCGGCGTCTCGTAGCGCACCGTCGCCTGACGGCTCTGTCTAAGCGCCTCCCGCCAGGCCTGCACCGCCCGCTCCACCGTCCGCAGGCTGACCTTGACCCCCTTCTGTTTCACCAGCTCCTGCCGCACCACCTCGGCGTTGCCGTGGTGCTGCTCGAACTGCTGCTGCAGCCACTCCCGGTGCCCATCGAGCTGGCCCGGGCGATTGGCAGTGCTGTAGGGCTGCCAGTCGCCGAGCGCCAGGTAGCGATCCAGCGTGTTGCGCGAGATGCCCAGCTCCGCCGCGATCCGCCGCCGGCTCCAGCCCCGCTCCAGCAGCTGCCGCATCACCAGCACCTCCTCCGGCGTCTGCATCGCACCCTCCAGGCCGATCAGACCCCGTGGTGCACGGGAACGGCCGGCCTGGGCCACGCCAAAGCCGACACCAGAAGTCGATGGCACCGGCTGAGGGCTCACCGGTTCTTCCGGCGACCCCGCCGTCGCCGGTGGCTCCATCGATCCTGAAGGGTCCAGGTGGCTCAGTTTTCGTGTCGCCTCTGGCTCAGTTTTCGATGTCGCCTGACACCGTGCTCGTCCTGGAACACGCCATCGAGCACAAAGATCTCCTCGCCGCCGCGATGGCCGTGGGGCTGAAACACAGTGCCCGGCGCCCAACGCACCAGGGCCACGTGCTCTGAGCCAAAGGCATGCAGGGGCAGCACCTCCAGCCCGCGCACCAGCCCGGGCACCCAGGTGCTGGTGGTGGTGTCGATCACCAGGCGCTGTTGATCAGCCGGGTGCATCTGCTGCAGCTTCACCAGGATCGTGCAGCCCTGCTCACTTGATGGTGCGTGGTTGGAGCCAACCGGATTGCGCAGATAGGTGCCGGCTGGGTAGTCGCCCTGCTCATCGGAGAAGGTGCCCTCCAGCACCAGGATCTCTTCGCCACCGCCATGGCTGTGGCGCTCAAAGCGACTGCCGGGGGCGTAGCGCACGAGTGAGGTGGCCCGGGCCACTTCCTCGCCGCGGCGATCCAGCATGCGCCGCTCCACCCCGGCCATTGGCGATGGGGTCCAGTCCAGGGCGTTGCTGTCGAACAGGGCGCGCTGGCTGAGGTCGGCATGGAGATCCATGGGCTCGATTCTGATCAGCCCGGCGACAGCGGCACTGGCGGCAGCCACTGGGGCGCGCAAAGCTGCCAGCCCTGCTGGCGCTTCTGGGCCCAGAGCTTGATCGCCTGCTCGCGCGTCAGCTCCCTGCGCTTCTACCGCTGCGCGGAAGGCTGCGCCTAGAGCAGTGGCGGCTCACCGCCGGCCATCACCTCCCCGAAGGTCACCTCCAGGCTCTGACTCCAGCGGTCGTAACGCCGTGGCCTGAAGTGCAGCACCTGGCGGCCGTCGCTCAGCCAGCCTTCCTGGGGCGAGAGCGGCGGTCGCTTGCGGTCACCGACGTGCATGGGCCGCTCAGGCCACCTCCGGCGCCCAGCCCTTCTGCCGCACCAGGTCGTCGGTCCAACCCTGGCAGCGGCTGGTGAGGTGCTCGCCGTGGGCGATCAGCCCCTGGTGCAGCTGGCAGGTGAGCACCGGGATGCAGTTCACCCCGGCGTGGTGGCGGAACCAGTGGCAGGTCATGCAGACCTTGCGGCTGCGGGTCCTGAGCAGCACGGCTTCATCGAGATAGGGCCAGTCCTCGATCTCGTCGGTGCGGGAAGGCTGCAGACGGGAGAGCGGGACCGGCACCATGACAACCACGGC
>JBEIQU010000176.1:0-4297 GCA_040376355.1 Prochloraceae cyanobacterium
CTGGCCCCCGCCAGCGCCGCCGCGCCACAGCCGCTGCCGCCGCTGCCAACGGCCGAGCCTGATGTGCTGCGTCTGCACCTGGACGGCTGCCAGGACCCCCTGGAGGGCCACACGTTGCCGGCGGGGCTGGAGCCGCTGAGCGCCGCTGACATCGCCCAGGGCCTGGGCCACACCCTGGCCGCCACCGGCTGTGAGCACCACTGGCCTGTGGATCTCAATCACGCCACCGCCGGCCGAGTGCTGGCCCTGCGGGTGGCCAGCCGCGCCCGGGTGCGCCTGGAGCTGGTCAGCGCCCAGCCGGAGGCCCTGCTGCCGTTGCGTGTGCTGCTGGTGTTGGAGGAGAAGGCCCAGTTGGAGCTGAGCCAGCAGCTGCTGGCGGAGCAGGCCGGCCTCACCAGCTTGGTGCTGGAGGCCCACCTGGCCCGCAGTGCACGGCTGGACTACGGACTGGTGGCCGTGGGGTCGCCGCAGGCGGCGCTGCTCGGTCACCTCGCCCTGGAGCAGGAGCCCGAGAGCGCGGTGGCCCTCACCACCGTGACGGCGGGTTGGGGCCTGGCGCGGCTGGAACCGCGGCTGCTGCAGGTGGATGGCCAGGCGGAGAGCACCCTGCGGGGGCTGCAGCTGGTGGAGGGCCGCCAGATCGCCGACACCCATAGCCATGTGCAGTTCGGCGGTCCGGAGGGGCAGCTCGATCAATTGCACAAAGCCGTGGCCGCAGGCCAGGGCCGCAGTGTGTTCAACGGCGCCGTGCGGGTGCCCCGCGCTGCCCAACGCACCAATGCCGCCCAGCTCAGCCGCAACCTGTTGCTCTCGGACCGGGCCCGGATCGACACCAAGCCCGAACTGGAAATCGTGGCGGACGATGTGAAGTGCGCCCACGGCGCCACCGTGAGCAGCCTGCAAACGGAGGAACTCTTCTACCTGCAGAGCCGTGGCATCGATGCGGATCAGGCCGCCGGTCTGCTGAAGCGGGCCTTCTGTGAGGAGGTGCTGCGCCAGCTGCCACCCCCCGCCCGTGCCTGCTGCCCCCAGGAGCGGCTGCAGCTGGAGTCGCGATGACCAGCACCGCTTCCGCCGCTGCCGTTGTCACCCCGTTCGATCGGGCCACCGATCTGGCGGCCCTGACCCGCCCGGATTTCCCGCTGCTGGCCCAGACCGCCTGCCTGGGCCAGCCATTGATCTATCTCGACCACGCCGCCACCAGCCAGAAGCCCCGCCAGGTGCTTGAGGCCCTGCAGCACTATTACGACCACGACAACGCCAATGTGCACCGCGGCGCCCATCAGCTGAGCGCCCGGGCCACCGAGGGGTTTGAGGGGGCCCGCGCCAAGGCGGCGGCCTTCATCGGCGCCAGCTCCCCCAACGAAATCGTGTTTACCCGCAACGCCAGCGAGGCCATCAACCTGGTGGCCCGTAGCTGGGGGGACGCCAACCTGCGCCCCGGCGATGAGGTGCTGCTCACGGTGATGGAGCACCACAGCAACCTGGTGCCCTGGCAGTTGCTGGCCCAGCGCACCGGCTGCGTGTTGCGCCACGCCGGGGTGACCCCCGAGGGCGGCCTCGACCTCGACGACCTGCGCAGCCAGCTCAGCGAACGCACCCGCCTGGTGAGCCTGGTGCAGGTGAGCAACACCCTTGGCTGCCTCAACCCCATCGCGGAGGTGGCCTCCCTGGCCCATGGCGTCGGAGCGCTGTTGTTGGTGGACGCCTGCCAGAGCCTGCCCCACCTCCCGGTGAACGTGGCCCACCTCGGGGCTGATTTTCTGGTGGGAAGCTCCCACAAGCTCTGCGGCCCCACCGGCATGGGCTTCTTGTGGGGCCGCGAGGCGTTGCTGGAGGCGATGCCGCCGTTTCTGGGGGGTGGCGAAATGATCCAGGACGTCTACCTCGACCACAGCAGCTGGGCCGGCCTGCCCCACAAATTTGAGGCGGGCACTCCGGCCATCGGTGAGGCCATCGGCATGGGTGCGGCCCTCGACTACCTCAACGCCATCGGCCTGGAGCGCATCCACGCCTGGGAGCAGCAGCTCACCGCCCAGCTGTTCGCGCGGTTGCAGGCGGTGGAGGGGCTGACGGTGCTGGGCCCCACCCCGCAGCAGCAGCCCGACCGCGGTGCCCTGGCGGCCTTCCACGTGGAAGGCGTGCATGCCCATGACATCGCCGCCCTGCTGGATTCCGCCGGCATCTGCATCCGCAGCGGTCACCACTGCACCCAGCCCCTGCATCGCCACTCCGGCCTGAGCGCCTCCGCCCGCGCCAGCCTCAGCTTCACCACCACCCCCGAGGAGATCGATCGCTTCGCGGAGGAGCTGCAGGGGGCCATCGGCTTCCTGCGCGAGCACAGCTAGCGGTTCAGGCCGGTGTGAGCACCGCCATCGCTTCGGCCTTGTGCGATCCCTGCCAGGCCCAGCGCCAGTGCCAGCCGGCCTGCGCGGCCGCGGCTTCGATCACACCCCGTTCGGCCGGGATGTCGAACTGCCCCACATGGCGCTGCACCAGCTGGCGCTGCGCGTCGCTGAGCACCAGCCAGCGCTCCCCCACCCGCTGCAGGTAACGCTGCAGGTAGGTCTCCAGGGTTTCGCCGGCGGGGCGGAACACATCGGCCCAGAGCAGCAGGCCGTTCGGACGGATGCGGCGCCGGCAGCCCTCGAGCCAGGCCCGCTTGTCGGCATCCGCCAGGTGATGCACCGCGAAGCTGCTGTGGATCAGGTCCACCGGTTCGGGGTTGGGGTCATCCGCCAGATCCCCCTGGGCCCAGGCCAGCAGGTCGCCGCAGCGCCAGTGGCGGGGGAAGGCCGCCCCCTCCAGCTGGGCGGCCGCCAGGGGCAGCACCGCTTCGGTGAGATCCAGGCCGGTGTAGCCGGCCAGCGGCAGGGCTTGCAGCAGGGGCCCCAGCTGGGCCAGGTCGCCGCAGCCCAGATCCACCAGCGTCGGGGCGGGGGCGTCAGCGCTGCGGGCCTGGAACCAGGCCGCCAGGGCCTGGCTGAGGGCCTCGCGCAGGCCCTGGTGCTCCATCAGGTCGTGGTCCACCACGGTGCGGTAGGTGGTCCACTGTTGGGCGAAGAAGTCCATGGCCATGCCTGGTGACGCCATCCTGATGCAGGCAGCAGCAGCGCCCTTAGGCCTCATCCCAGAGGTTGGCGCGGGTGTAGGGGCCGCCGGGCAGTTCCCAGAAGCTGCCATCGAGGATGCGGTGGTGGCGATCCAGGGCGGCGATGCGGTCCAGGTCGCTGCGGCTGAGCTGCAACCGAAGGGCGGCCAGGTTGCTGGCGAGGCGATCGCGGTGCACGGATTTGGGGATGACGGCGGTGCCGGTGGCCAGGCCCCAGGCCACCAGCACCTGTGCCGGGCTGGCACGGTGCTCCTCGGCGATCGCGCAGATCACGGGATCATCCAGCAGCGATGGCTGGCCGTTGCTGGAGCTTGAGCCCAGGGGTGAATAGGCCGTCAGCTGAATCCCCTGGTGTTGGCAATAACCCAGCAAGGAGTTCTGCTGCAGCCAGGGATGGCGTTCCACCTGATTGACGGTGGGGCGTCGTCTGGCGTGCTGCAACAGGGAATCGATCTTGATGGCGCTGAAATTGGAGACGCCGATCTCGCGAACCAGCCCCTCGTCCACCAGCGCTTCCATCGCCCGCCAGGTGTCCTGCAACGGCATCTGCTCCAGGGGGATCTGCTCGCTGGCCCGCTCGGGCATCAACACCCCATGGCGGTGCACCACCGGCCAATGGATCAGATACAGGTCGAGTTGCTCCAGGCCCAAATCCCGCAGGCTGCGCAGCAGGGCTGGGCGCACCTGCTCCGGCGCGTGACAGTCGTTCCAGAGCTTGGAGGTGATCCAGAGCTCCTCGCGTTGTACGAGCCCCGATTGGAAGGCCCGCTGGAGGGCGGCGCCGATCTCCGCTTCGTTGCCATAGAGGCTGGCGCAGTCGAAATGGCGGTACCCCAGCTCCAGGGCATCGCAGACCGCCTGGTTCACCTGCCCTGGCGGTGATTGCCAGGTGCCGAGCCCCAGGCTGGGCATGGCGGACAGCGGGGATGGCATGGCGCGGCTGGCTGGTGCGTTCAGCCTGGCGCGCTTTGGGGCGGTGGGATCGTTTCTGTGGAATCGATTTCCATCGCAGCCTGCCCCGGCCCCAGCCAGAGTTCAGGTTTGCGATCTGGCGTTGGATCGCGCCATTGCCCCCAGCCGATCCGTGCCTGCGTTGTTCCTGGTGGTGCTCGGTGGCCGCACGGCCACCAGCTTGATCGAGCTGCACGATGTGCGCTTTGTGGCCGGCCACAGCATCGAGGAGAC
>JBEIQU010000145.1:0-4707 GCA_040376355.1 Prochloraceae cyanobacterium
CGGGAGCGGCTCGAGGCGAAGGGCTACCGCGTGCATGCTGTGCTGGACATCGCCCAGATCACCCGCACCCTGCTGGCGGCGGGGCGCCTCAGTGCCGACCAGGCCGCGGTGCTGACATGACAACCCCGCCCCTGCAGCGACAAGGCACGGCCCTGCTCGGGATGGCCCTGGTCCTCAGCCTGGTGGCCTGCAGTCGGCCCGGTCGCGATCGGGCTACTCCCCCCACAGCGGCCCCCTCACCTACGGCTGCACCCCCAGCAGAGCCGTCGCCAGCACAAAGTCGGCAGCGGCTCCAGGCGGCCCTGCAGAGCGCCGATGACCAGTTCAACCGCGGCGAAAATGACCTGGCCTGTGAGCAGGTGCAACGGGCCAAAAAGCAGTTGGGGCAACGGCCCGAGGCCGCCAGCCCAGCGCAACGGGAACAGCTGCTGCGGTTCGAACGGGCCTGCCGCACGTTGTGAGAGTGGCTGCCATCCCTCTGTGACACCTCACCACCATCTGGCCCAAGGGGCCCATGGGCTCGACGGCTTTCGCATAGCTTGAAGTTGCAGGTTTGTCAGCCAGGAGCTTCATGAGCGAAACCCAGGGTCTGACGATCGGTGAGCTGGAGTCGAAGTATTTCCTGTATCGCAAGGCCCTCAAGCAACTGCTCCTCGAAGGCAGGCCCGTGGCGCGCATTGAAAAGACCCTTGCCTGGAGCCGCCTGACCACCCTGCACAACTGCCTGCCGCGCCAGTACAAGTCTCCCGACCACATCCGTCACCAACTGCTGCGGGAAATCGAACAGCAGCAAGCAGAGCAGGCGTGAGTGGCCTGGACGACAGCCGTCTGAGGCGGGTTGCGGAGGCCTTCCATGGGGAGGGCCAGATCACGCGGATTACGCCCCTCGGCAGCGGCAATGTCAACGACACCTATTTGGTGGAGAGCGGCGGATCGCTCACCGTGCTGCAGCGCATCAACACAGCGGTGTTCCAGCGTCCCGAGCTGGTGATGCAGAACCTGCAGCAGCTCTCCCAGCACATGCAGAAGAAGCTGCAGTGCAGGCCGCCGGCCCTGCACAACCGGCGTTGGGAGCACCCACGGCTGATCTGCACCCAAAGCTCCGATCAGAGCTGGCATTGCTGCGAGGCGGGTGGGTTCTGGCGCAGCCTCAGCTTCATCGCCCAGGCCGAGAGCGTGGACGTGATCCAGACCGCAGACCAGGCCAGGGAATTGGGCAGTGGATTGGGCCTGTTCCACGCCCTCATCAGTGACTTGCCTGTGGACAACCTGGCGGACACCCTGGAGGGTTTCCACATCACGCCCCAGTATCTGGAGGCCTACCGCAGAGCCTTGGCTTGCGGCGAACGGCAGGGCAGCGAAGCCAGCCGTTTCTGCATGGCCTTCATCCGCGAGCGTGAGGGATTGGTGCCGCTGCTGGAGCAGGCCAAGCAGCGTGGCGACCTCCCCCTGCGGCCAATCCACGGAGACCCCAAGATCAACAATGTGATGCTCGATCGCTCCAGTGGAAGGGCCGTCGCCCTGATCGATCTGGATACGGTCAAGCCCGGGCTGGTGCACTACGACATCGGCGACTGCCTGCGCTCCTGCTGCAATCGGCTCGGAGAGGACACCACCGCCCTGGACGCGGTGCGATTCGATCTTGATTTAGCCGAGGCCATTCTCGAGGGCTACCTGGCGGAGGCCGGGGGCCTGCTCACGCCGGTGGAGCTGCAACTGATCCCCGATGCGGCGCGATTGATCAGCTTTGAGCTCGGCCTTCGCTTCTTTACCGACCACCTCAACGGCAACGTGTATTTCAAGGCTCAGCATCCGGAGCACAATCTGCAACGGGCCCTGGTGCAGTTCCGGCTCACCGCCAGCATCGAAGCCCAGATGGAGTCACTGCGGCGTCTGGTGCAGCGACTGACGCAGGGCTGCGCGCCACTGCGCTCGGCGACCTGATGGCGCTGCTGCGGCCGTTTGCTCCAGGCCCTGGCGTCGACCCGTTCCAGCTCACGGCGAGCGTCCGTGGCGATGGCCGTGAGCTGAACGTCTCCTTCCAGTTGGAGGGCCCCTTGGATCAGCTGGTGCTACCGGACCCCGCTCCGTTGCCCCGGCGTCGCGACGGGCTCTGGCAGGGAAGCTGCTTCGAAGCCTTCGTTGGGGTTGAGAACGATTGCGGCTACTGGGAGATGAACGTGAGCTGCCGTGGCGATTGGAATCTCTACCGTTTTGACGGCTACCGCAATGGCGGCCGGGCCGAGCAGCGCCTTCAGGTGCTGCCGGTGGCCTGGCAACGCACGGATCAGCGGCTCGAACTGGCACTGAAACTGCCGCTGCCGAGTTGGCTCACAACCGTTGATCCCCGACTGGAGATCGCCCTCACCACCGTGCTGGAGCACCGCGAGATGGGCTGCCAATACTGGGCTCTGCGCCATTGCGGCGCGGAACCGGATTTTCATCAACGGGCCAGCTTCGTTGGTCTTCAGCATTTGCATTAACGCGGCACATGCAAAGAAATGCCTTGCAGATCGATCTGCAATGGTGAAGCAAACCTGCTGATTGCCACAAACAGGATTCCAAAAAGTAGCCTGGGCTACAAATCCGGTCCGTTCTGTTGCACGTCACACACTGCGGGGAAGAGCATCTGATCAGCCTCACCAGTGATGAGGCAGCCTCGCTGGTGGACGCCTGTGCGCTGTTGCTGCTGGCGGCCCAGACCACCCCTGGCTGCGAACTCAAGCCGGAGATGGCCTCGGTGCTGCGCACCGTGTTCGAACAATTCAGCAGTCACACCGTCGAGTGACAGCCGCTTAGACCGGGGCTATGCACGCCCTGTCGCTCCCTACTTGGTGGATCCACGTGGCCTCCGTTCTGGAGTGGGGGTTGGCCATGGGGGCCATCCAACACTGGGGGAAGCGCCGTGGAGAGCCGGAATGGTCGTGGCTGGCCCTGGCCATGACGCCGGCGTTGGTCAGCGCCATGGCGGCCTGCACCTGGCACCTGTTCGACAACGCCGCTGCCCTGGATGGGCTGGTGGTGCTGCAGGCGGGCTGCACGCTGCTGGGTAACGCCACAATGGCGCTGGCGGCCTGGAACCTCAACCGTCGCGCGAGGGCCTGAGGCCATGGGAGCCCAAGCCCTGTTGCAGGAGCTGGCGGGGATCGATCCGGCCCCGTTGTTCGCCGTGTCGCTGCTCCCCTATCTCCTGTTTTTGTGGTGGAGCTGGCGCTCCGGGCGACTGCCGCGACTGGCCTTCTGGGGCTTCTGCCTGACGCTGCTGTTTGTGGTGATCACCATCGTCGCCGCCCTGGTGGCCGAGGGCGTCTATGGGAAGCAACTGGCAGATGTGGACCCCCTGCATGGGGGTGCCGAAGCGTTCCTGACCCTCAGCAACCTGCTGGTGTTGCTGGGATTTCGTCAGACGGGCGGCAAGCCCACGGCAGTGAACAAGTCTTAAGCGCCCCAGGTCGCTGGCCCATCTCCCCCGGAAGATGAGGTGTCGCTTGAGATTTCGATGCTCGCTCCCCTGCTGGCCATCGCCCCCGCTTCCGTCGCCTGGTCTCCCAAGGTGGGCTTGGTGATGATCGTCGCCAATGTGATCGCCATCGGCATCGGCAAAGCCACCATGAAGTACCCCAACGAGGGTGCCCAGCTGCCGAACCCCACCATGTTCGGCGGCATGAGCCATGCCGCCCTGCTGGCCACCACCTCCTTCGGTCACATCCTGGGCATGGGCGCCATCCTGGGCCTGGCCGCCCGCGGTGTGGTCTGAGCGAGCTGCACGGGGTGGGGGCCGACCGACCCTCGGTGGTCCCCACCCGTCCTTGCCGCCGCCAGGCCTCAGCGCCAGCCCAGGGCATAGGGCAAGGCCCTCAGCCCGTAGCGCTCAAAGCGGTAGTCGAACAGCAGTGCTGACAGGTCGTCGGCGGAGCAGCCCTCCAGCCCCCTCAGCAAGCTGCTCAGACGACGGTCTGCCGCTGCATTCCGGAGCCCGAGCCAGGTGCGCCGGGCCAGCCGTCCGCTTAGGGACCACCGCCAGCCCAGCCGTCGCCGCAGCCGGCGGGGGTAGTGGCGCAGCGCACTCGGGTTGCCGGCCAGGGCCGTCACCAGCAGTGGCGCCAGCTCAGCACTGCTGCTGAGGGCGTGGCGGATGCCCTCGCCCCCCAACAGGTTGGCGGTGCTCACCGCATCCCCCAGCCCCAGCAGGGGGCCGCATTGATGGGATTCGTGGCGGTGAATCGTGCTGCGCACCAGTCCGCCATGGCGGTCCAGCACCGGGCAGTCCCCCAGGCCCACGCGATCGAGCAATTGCTGGAGCAGTGTCTGCAGCGGCGGTTGAGGCCTGAGGGGGTCGCAGAGGCGGCAGATCCCCACCTTCAGCACGCCGGGGCCCATGGGGAACACCCAGCCGTAGCCCTGGGGAACCCAATCGCTGCCCAGCATGAAACTGAGTTGATCGGCCCAGCGCTGCCAACCTGGGGGATCCGCCTGGAGCAACCACTCCACCCCCACACCCCTCACGAGCGGATGCTCCGTAGAGGCCGGATCCCCTAGCAGGGCCCGTTGCTGTCCGCTGGCATCCACCAGCCAACTGGCCTGAACGTCACGGCGCTCGCCCCCCGGCCCACGCAAATGCACCAGGGCACCATCGCCATGGGGCCGCCAGGAGTCCGCACGCCAACCCAGGGCAAGCCGCGCACCGGCCGCCTCGGCGCGGCGAGC
>JBEIQU010000075.1:0-7501 GCA_040376355.1 Prochloraceae cyanobacterium
CATCAGCAGCATGCCCACGAACGCCATCGGCGACTGGGTGATCAGCGTGGTGGACACCAACTGGCGGAAGCTTTCTTCGCCCCAGCCGTTCACGGCCAGCACGGCGAGCAACTGCAGCGCCAGCAACACCACCAGGGTGAGGCCGAGCCAACGGAACAGGGTGGCGAAGCGGCCGGACGCTGCTGAACTCACAGTGGAACTGACGCAATCGCGCAATCGTAGGGGCGGTGAATCGAGCCGACACGATCAAGGCCCAGGCCCGGCAGCTGGGGTTTGACCCGGTGGGGATCGCCGCGGTGGAGGGCGATTCGCGCCTGCCCCTGCGCACCGCCGCCCTGGAGCGCTGGCTGGCGGCGGGCCACCAGGCGGACATGGCCTGGATGGCGGACCCGCGCCGGCGCGATGTGCGGCAACTGCTGCCGGGGGTGCGCAGCCTGGTGGCGGTGGGGCTGCCGTACTACGTCGAGGCGAAACGGGCCCCGGGCAGCCTCAAGGTGGCGCGCTACGGCTGGGGACGCGACTACCACCGGCTGATCGATGGGCGGCTGCGGGCCCTGGGGCGCTGGCTGGAGCAGCAGGAACCCGGGGTGCGCTGGCGGGCCTGTGTGGACAGCGCCCCGTTGCTGGACAAGGCCTGGGCGGAGCAGGCGGGCCTGGGCTGGATTGGCAAGCACGGCAACCTGATCCACCGCGGCCGCGGCTCCTGGCTGCTGTTGGGCCACCTGCTCACCACCCTGGAGCTGCCTGCCGACCCACCGGCCCAGCCCGCCTGCGGCGCCTGCAGCGCCTGCCTGGACGCCTGCCCCACCGCCGCCATCACCGAACCATTCGTGGTGGATGCCCGCCGCTGCATCGCCTTCCACACGATCGAAAACCGCGACCCGGAGCTCCCAGAGGCCATCGCCGCCAACCTGCAGGGCTGGGTGGCAGGTTGTGACATCTGCCAGGACGTCTGCCCCTGGAACCACAAGCCCCTACCCAGCAGCGACGACCCCGACCTGCAGCCGCGGCCCTGGTGGCTGGATCTGCAGGCCCAGGAGGCCCTCAGCTGGAGCGATGCCCAGTGGGACGACAACCTGCGCGCCTCCGCCCTGCGGCGGATCAAACCGGCCATGTGGCGCCGCAACATCCGAGCCGCCCAGGCCCCTGAGCGGGCGGTCAACCCGGGACGCGACGCCTAACCTGAGACCTGAACGCCCTGCATCGATGGTTGCGCGCTGGTTGAAGTCCCTGGCGGCAACTCCGGTGCTGTTGAGCGTGGCCTTCGTGCCCTATGTGCTCACCCCGAGCTCGCGCAACCTGGAAGGGGCTGGTCTGGGCATCGCCCAGGCGGCCGCACGGCTGTTGCGCATCGGCCAGGCCGAAGACGCCGCCCGGCTGGCGGCCCTCACCGTGCAACTGATCCCCGCCGACCCCCGTGGCTGGGTGTTGCTGGCGGAGGCCCAACTGCGCAGCGGACAGAACAAGGAGGCGGGCACGTCCCTGGCCCGAGCCCGGGAACTGGACCCGCGCAACCCCGGCATCCTGTTCGCACAGGGGTCGCTGGCGCTGAAGCAAAGCCAGCCCCAGCAGGCGGTGGAGCTGATCCGCCAGGGCCTGAAGCTCGACGACAAAAACGCCGGCGCCTACTTCGATCTCGGCAACGCCTACATCCTGATGGGCAAGGGGGGCGATGCCCTGGCGGCCTTCGAGCGGGCCTCAGGCCTGCGCGGCGATTTCTGGGAGGCGATCAACAACCAGGCCCTGGTGCTCTACGAGCAAACCAAAGACGCCGAGGCCATCAAACGCTGGCGCCGGGTGCTTGGCATCAAACCCAGCGCCGCCGAGCCGATGCTGGCCCTGGCGGCGGCCCTGAACGGCCAGAAACCGGGCAACCCCGAGAGCTTGGAGCTCGCCCACAAGGCCCTGGCCGGCGACCCCAACTACGTGCTGGAGAGCTATCAGAAGGAACAGCTCTGGGGCACTCGCCTGCGGGGCTCCACCGCCAAGCTGCTGGCGGAAGCACCCCTGAAGGCCGATGTGGAGCGGGCCCAGGCCAACGCCGGTGCCAGCAACGGCGACGACGAACCGTGACACCATCGGTAGGCTGACGCGCACGTTCGGCCCCCGGCTCAGGTAACGGATGCCCATCGGCGACGGCCGCATCGAGCCCGTGGACCTGCATCAGGAGATGCAGCGCTCCTACCTCGAGTACGCCATGAGCGTGATCGTGGGGCGAGCCCTGCCCGATGCCCGCGATGGCCTCAAGCCGGTGCAGCGGCGCATCCTCTTCGCCATGCACGAGCTGGGGCTCACCCCGGATCGGCCCTACCGCAAATGCGCCCGCGTGGTGGGCGACGTGCTGGGCAAGTACCACCCCCATGGCGACCAGGCGGTGTACGACGCCCTGGTGCGCCTGGTGCAGACCTTCGCCAGCCGCAACCCGCTGCTGGATGGCCACGGCAACTTCGGCTCGGTGGACGACGACCCACCGGCCGCCATGCGCTACACGGAGACGCGCCTGGCCCCGATCGCCAACGAGGCGATGCTCGATGAAATCGGCGACAACACCGTTGATTTCGCGCCCAACTTCGACGGCTCCCAGCAGGAGCCGACGGTGCTGCCGGCCCAGCTGCCCTTCCTGCTGCTCAACGGCTGCACCGGCATCGCCGTGGGCATGGCCACCAACATTCCCCCCCACAACCTGGGGGAGGTGGTGGACGCGCTGATCGCCCTGGTGCGCAAGCCGGATCTCAGCGACGAGAAGCTGCTGGAGCTGGTGCCCGGGCCCGACTTCCCCACCGGCGGCGAAGTACTCACCGGCAGCGGCGTGCGCGACACCTACCTCTACGGGCGGGGCAGCATCCCGATGCGGGGCGTCGCCCACATCGAGGAGATCCAACCGGGCAAGGGGCGCCACAAGCGCGGTGCCGTGGTGATCACCGAGCTGCCGTATCAGCTGAGCAAGGCGGGCTGGATCGAGAAGCTGGCGGAGCAGGTGAACGACGGCAAGCTCACCGGCATCGCCGACATCCGCGACGAATCCGACCGCGAAGGCATGCGCGTGGTGGTGGAGCTGCGCCGCGACGCCAACCCCGAACAGATCCTCACGGAATTGCAACGCCGCACGGCGTTGCAGAGCAACTACGGCGCGATCCTGCTGGCCCTGGTGCACGGCAAGCCGATCCAACTCACCCTGCGCCAGCTGCTGCAGGAATTCCTCGACTACCGCGAACTCACCCTGATCCGGCGCACCCGCCATGCCCTCAAGCGGGCGGAGGACCGGCTGGAGGTGGTGGAGGGTCTGACCACCGCCCTCAACGCCCTGGCCCGGGTGATCGAGATGATCACGGCCGCGGCCGATGCCGCCAGTGCCAAAGCCAGCCTGCAGGTGCACCTCGACCTCAGCGAACGCCAGGCCGATGCGGTGCTGGCGATGCCCCTGCGGCGGCTGACTGGCCTGGAGCAGGACAGCCTGCGCAAGGAGGCCGACGATCTGCGCCAGGAGCGCTCCCGGCTGCGGCACCTGCTGGACGAGCGACCCGCCCTGCTCGACGCCATGGTGAATGAGTTCAAGGCGCTCAAGAAACGCTTCGCCACGCCGCGGCGCACCCGGCTGGTGGAGGGGGGCGATGAACTAGTGGCCCAGCGCACCGCGGCCCAACGGCCCAACAGTGAACTGCTGCGGCAACGGGCTCTCGAGGGGCTGCCCAGTGATGGCCGCCTGCTAATCCAAGCCGACGGCCAGGTGAAGGTGGTGGGGCCGCAGCTGCTGGGGCGCCTGCATCTGGATCAGCCGGCGGCCCTGGGGGAGCATCCAGCTCCAGCGCGGCTGATCCTGGCGGTGGCCAGCCAGCCGGCGGTGCTGGCCTTCACCGATGCGGGCCGGGTGGCGCTGCTGCGCTGGGAGTTCGCCGGCCAGCAACCGGGAACCCTGGAGAAATTCCTACCGGACGGCATGAGCGGCGAACGGGTGGTGCAACTGCTGGTGCTCCCGAACGGCGACGCCGACGCCGGCACCAGCGTGGGGCTGCTCAGCAGTGATGGCCGCTTCAAACGGCTGCCGATCGAAGAGTTTCAGGAGCTCTCCGGGCGCGCCACCTCCGTGCTGAAGCTCAAGGACGGGGTCAGCCTGAAACGGGCGGTGCTCTGCCGCGACGGCCAGGATCTGGTGGTGGCCAGCAGCACCGGACGCCTGCTGCGACTGGCGGTGAACGAGGCCAACCTGCCGGTGATGGGCCGCAACGCCCAGGGGCCGGTGTTGCTGCGGCTGCTGCCGGGCGAAGCGGTGGTGGGGGCGGTGGGCGTCACCCACAACGACAGCGTGCTGCTGGCCAGCGGCCAAGGATTGATCAAACGACTGGCGGTGGAGGGCCTGCGCCGCTGCCAGCGGGGCGACATCGGCCAGATCGGGGTGCGCTTCGAACAGCGCGGGGATCAGCTGGTGGATCTGTGCGGCGGCCACCAACCCTTGTTGGGGGCCCTGCTGGCCGATGGCCGCAGCCTGCGGCTGGAAGCCAACAGCCTCAGCGCCGACGAGGACGCTGCCGGAGGCCAAGCCCTGGGCCTGGGCACCAAGGATCAGCTGCTGGAGTTGATCCCCCTGCTGAGCTGACGCTCAGGCCGCCGCCGCCTGGGGTGGATGCTGCTCCAGCACCTGCTTGAGGTAGCGACCCGTGTGGGAGCTGGGATGCTGCGCCACCTCCTCGGGGGTTCCGGTCACGACGATCTCGCCGCCCTTGTCGCCGCCTTCAGGGCCCAGATCAATGATCCAGTCGGAGCAACGGATCACGTCGAGGTTGTGCTCGATCACGAGCACCGAGTTGCCCTTGTCCACCAGCCGCTGGATCACATCCATCAGCTTGTGCACGTCGTAGAAGCTCAAACCCGTGGTCGGCTCATCGATCAGGTAGAGGGTCTTGCCAGTGGCGCGTTTGGAGAGCTCCGTGGCCAGCTTCACCCGCTGGGCCTCACCGCCAGAGAGGGTGGGGGCCGGCTGGCCCAGCTTCACGTAACCCAAACCCACATCCACCAGGGTGCGCAGCCGATCCGCCGCCTGGGGAATGGCGGAGAACACCTCGCAGGCCTGCTCCACCGTCATCTCCAGCACGTCGGCGATGGTGAAGCCCTTGTATTTCACCTGCAACGTCTCGCGGTTGTAGCGGGCGCCCTTGCACACGTCGCACTGCACGTAGACATCGGGCAGGAAGTTCATCTCGATCACGTTCACCCCCTGGCCGCTGCAGGCTTCGCAGCGCCCCCCCTTCACGTTGAAACTGAACTGGCCCACCTGATAGCCGCGGGCCTTGGCCTCCACCGTGGCGGCGAACACCTGACGAATGGGATCAAACGCACCGGTGTAGGTGGCCGGGTTGGAGCGGGGGGTGCGGCCGATGGGGCTCTGGTCGATCACGATCACCTTGTCGATCGCCGTGATGCCCTTGAGCTCCTGGACCCCTGAGGGGAAGGGCACTTTGAGCCCCAGCTTGTGCTCCAAGGCCGGGTGCAGCAGCTCGTTCACCATGGTGCTCTTGCCGCTACCGCTCACCCCGGTGACACACACCAGGCGCCCCAAGGGGAAGTCGACATCGAAGCCGGAGAGGTTGTTGCGCGCGCAACCCACCAGGGTGAGCTTGCGGGAACCGCTGCTGCGGCGCTCCGCCGGCGTGGGGATCGCCCGGCGGCCGCTGAGGTAGGCACCGGTGAGCGAGTCCTTGGCGGACAGCAGGGTGTCGAGGCTGCCCTCCGCCACGATGTGCCCGCCATGCACACCGGCTCCGGGGCCGATGTCCACGATGTGATCGGCGGCACGGATCGTGTCCTCGTCGTGCTCCACCACGATCAGGGTGTTGCCCAGGTCCCGCAGCTTGGTGAGGGTGTTGAGCAGGCGATCGTTGTCCCGCTGGTGCAGGCCAATGCTCGGCTCATCGAGCACGTACAGCACACCGGTGAGGCCCGCACCGATCTGGGTGGCCAGGCGGATGCGCTGGGCTTCGCCGCCGGAGAGGGTCATGGCCGGTCGATCCAGGCTCAGGTAATCGAGGCCCACATCCAGCAGGAACTTCAGGCGCATGCGGATCTCCCGCAGCACCAGATCACCGATTTGAATCTGGCGGGGATTGAGCAACGGCTCGGACCCCTCGCTGGCCCCCACCCCCATCAACGCCTCAATGCGGCGCAGGCTCTCGCCCACGCTGCTGCTGGTGAGCTCGTGGATCCGGTAGGGGCCCACCCGCACCGCCAGGGCCTCGGGTTTGAGCCGCAGGCCATGGCAGCTGGCACAGGGCACCAGCTCCAGATACTTCTCCAGCTTCTGGCGCATCGACTCGCCGCTGGCATCCCGCAGCTGACGCTCGAGGATCGGCAGGATGCCTTCAAACGGGCGCAGATAGGTCTGGGCCTTGCGGTAGCGGCTGTCCGCCTGGATCGCAATCGGCTCCTTGGAGCCGTTGAGCAGCACGTCGTGCTGTTCAGGGGTGAGCTCGTTCCAGGGGGTCTTGATCTCGAAGCCGAAGGCCTCCCCCACCGAATACAGCAACGAGAAGTAGTAGGCGTTGTCCTTCTCGGCCCAGGGGGCCACCGCCGCATACACCGGCAGTGAGGGATCCGGGATCACCCGCTCAGTGGTGAACTGGCGCAGGTGACCGATGCCGTGGCAATCGGGGCAGGCGCCATAGGGGCTGTTGAACGAGAACAGCCGCGGCGAGAGCTCCTCCATCACCGCCCCATGCACCGGGCAAGCGAAGTTCTCCGAATACAACCGCTCCTTTTCCACACCCTCCGGCAGGGGTTCGTCGGCCTTCGGCACCACCTCCACCAGGGCCAGCCCCTCGCCCCGTTTCAGAGCTGTGCGCAGCGAATCGGTGAGCCGCTCTTGCACCCCCTCGCGGGCCACCAGGCGATCCACCACCACTTCGATGTTGTGGGCGTGGTTCTTGTCGAGCTCGATGTTGTCGGCCAGCTCCCGCACCTCCCCGTTGATGCGCACCCGGGCGAAGCCTTCCGCCACCAGGCCGCTCAGCAGCTTCACGTGGGTGCCCTTCTTGCCGCGCACCACCGGCGCCAGCAGCTGGTAGCGGGTGCCCTCCGGCAACTGCAGGATCTGGTCGACCATCTCATCGATCGACTGGGGCCGGATCGAGCGATCGCACGCAGGGCAATGGGGCTCCCCGGCGCGGCCGAACAGCAGGCGCAGGTAGTCCTGGATTTCGGTGACCGTGCCCACCGTGGAGCGCGGGTTGTGGCTGGTGGACTTCTGATCGATGGAAATGGCAGGGGAGAGCCCCTCGATCGCATCCACATCGGGCTTGTCCACCTGCCCGAGGAACTGCCGCGCATAGGCCGACAGGCTCTCGACGTAGCGGCGCTGCCCTTCGGCAAAGATCGTGTCGAACGCCAGCGAGCTCTTGCCGCTACCGCTCACACCGGTGAACACCACCAGCTTGTTGCGCGGGATGGTGACGTCGACGTTCTTGAGGTTGTGCTGGCGGGCGCCCCGCACCCGGATCACGTCCTCCAGGGA
>JBEIQU010000223.1:0-3443 GCA_040376355.1 Prochloraceae cyanobacterium
GAATGCGGAGCTGCGCCAAAGGGGCTGCAGCTATCAAGTCACACGCGCGGCCCGACCGGGGCACACCAATCAATCAAAACGACGCCTGGAGGAGCGGGGCACGGCGCGGCCCACCGGTCGGGACGCCGCCTGATCCGGCGGGGAGGGTTGCCGCGCCGGCAGGTCGGCGCGGCTCCAGCGGTTCACCGTGAAGCTGTCGTCCTCCGGCCAGTCCTGCTGCTGCGACAGATCGGGCTGCTGGCCAGGCTGCGACTGCGACTGAGCCGGGGGCTGAGCTGCCGCAGCACGGCGCGAAATCGCCTGCAGGGGCTGACGCCGCGCTGGCGAGGGTTGCATGGGTCGGCCGTCGTTAGACCGACTGGCTTCAGGCTGACGCCGCGCACGGTCGGGTTCTTCCCACGACTCACGCCAGGCCTCGTCGTCCTCCAACAGCCAATCGAGTTTGGTTTCCACCCAACGGCCCACCTGGTTGAGCCGCAGGGCCCCACCCGGCCGGCCCTCGCCCCGGGAGCCCGGGCGGGTGCCCGCCACCCCATCCACCAGCTGACGGCCAGCACTCATCCACTGGTCGAGCCGTTGCTCTAGCCGCGGCTCGGGCCTGGCGTCGCCGCGGCGCGGCCGACGGCTATCCCAGCGGTCTTCGGTATCGGGCATCAGCTCAGGCTACGGATGCTCGGCGGATTGAGGAGGCTTCAGCGGCCCAGCCGGCGCAGCCGCAGCCAGCGCTCACGGCCGAGGCCCAGCAGGGCAATGGTGACCCCGCTCCACTGCAGTGCCCACAAGGCGGTACTCAAGGCCGGCACGGCGTGGATCGACGCAAGTTAAGCGACGGCAGCGGGCTCAAACACCAGCTGATAGCGGGCATGCCACTGGCCCCCGTGGAAGCGCTCGCAGCAGAGCCGGCAGGCCACCCCATCGCGCCGACGGCGGTAGGGCGACACCAGGCCGCAACTGGGGCAACGGGCCAGCCAACGGGGGGGCTGGGCCGGCACCGGGAAGCGGTGGCGCACGCTCAGCACAAAGTCGCTCTGCGCCCCGTTGATGCGGGCCATGCGGGCCCGGAAATGGGGGCCATGCACCTCCTCCACCCCCACCACGCGATGCACCCAGGCGTGGATCATTTCGTGGCAGAGGGTGCTGGCGGTGGCCTCCAGGGGCAGGGGTTCGAGCAGGGGGCGCGACAGCACGATCTCGCTGATGGCGGCACCGGTGCGGTCGTGGCCATAGCGGTAGAGGCCGGCACTGCGACGCATCCGACCATCACTCCAGCGCACGCTGACCAGGCTGGTGCCATCGGAACGGCTGAGGGAGCCCTCGAAATGCTCGCGGTTGAACCGATGGAACAGCGGCAGCAGGGGAGCGAGGGGCACGCCGGCGGGGCGGTTCGGCGAGCACAGTCTGCCGGCTGTTCCTGCAGAATCACCGGCAACACACGCGTGCGTCCATGGACTGGCAACTGGTGCAGACCCTTGGCACCAAGGCACTGATGGCCGGTGCCGGTGCCCTGCTCCTGTACTGGACGATCAGCGCCGTGAAGCTGGTGCTGAACGCCCGGGGCATCAACCCGGTGATCAAGCAGTTCTTCACCCAGGTGGCCTCGGGCCGCATCGATGCCGCCTACCTGCTCACCACCAAGAACTACCGCTCGCACGTCAATCGCCAGCAGTTCATCCGCTTCCTGGCGGGCCTGGAGCTCAACAAGTACCGCAACCTCAAGTCCGGACGCCCGCGCATCCAGGAGGAGCAGATCATCCTGACGGTGAAGTTGAAGTCCGAAGGCAACGAGGAACTCCCCCTTGATTTCACCTTCGTGAAGGTGGAAGACGACTGGAAGGTGGATCGGATCCAGCGCATGGTGGCGGCCTGAGGCCGTAGCCCGGACCACCCCCGTGAGCAGCCCCGACCCCGGGATCCCAGCCGGCCAGCGCGCCCCTGAATTGCGGCGGCTGCTCAACCAGGCCGCCCACGCCTATTACGTGCTGGATGCTCCGCTGATGGAGGATCCCGTCTACGACCAGCTCTACCGGGAACTGCTCGAGCTGGAGCAGACCCATCCGCAACTGCGGAGCGCCGACAGCCCCACTCAGCGGGTGGGGGGAGCCCCAGCGGAGGGGTTCCGGAGCGTGCGCCACCGCATCGGTCTGCTCAGCCTCGACAACGCCTTCAGCACCGAGGACCTCGAGGCTTGGTACAGCCGCCTGCTGAAGGTGCTCGACCGGGAACCGGGCACAGCGCTGCCGATGGTGGGGGAGCTGAAGATTGACGGCAATGCCCTGGCGCTGAGCTACGAGAACGGGGTGCTGGTGCGGGCGGCCACCCGCGGCGATGGCGAACAGGGGGAGGAGATCACCGCCAACGTGCGCACCATCAGCGCCGTGCCGCTGCGGCTGCTCTGCGATCCAGCGCCGGCCTGGGTGGAGGTGCGCGGTGAGGCGTTCATCCCCGACAGCACTTTCGCCACCATCAACGGCGAGCGGTCGGAACGGGGCGAGCCCCTGTTTGCCAACCCCCGCAACGCCTGTGCCGGCACCCTGCGGCAGCTGGACCCGAAGGTGGTGGCGGCCCGCCGGCTGGATTTCTTCGCGTACACCCTGCATCTACCAGAAGGCAGCGCACCGCCAAGCCAATGGGAGGCGCTCCACTGGCTGCGCCAGGCCGGTTTCAAGGTGAATCCCAACGCTGAGCTGCTGCCGGATCTGGGGGGGGTGGAACGGTTCTTCCAGCACTGGGATGAGGGGCGTCGCCAGCTGCCTTACGCCACCGACGGCGTGGTGGTGAAGCTGAACGATCTGGCCCTGCAGGACGCCGCCGGCTTCACCCAGAAGGCCCCCCGCTGGGCCATCGCGCTGAAATACCCCGCCGAAGAGGCCCCCAGCCGCCTGTTGCGGCTCGCCTGCCAGGTGGGGCGCACAGGGGTGATCACCCCCGTGGCCGAATTCGAACCGGTGGCCCTGGCGGGCACCAGCGTCAGCCGCGCCACCCTGCACAACGCCGACCGCCTGGCGGAGCTGGATCTGCACGCCGGCGACACGATCGTGGTACGCAAGGCCGGCGAGATCATCCCCGAGGTGGTGCGGGTGCTGGCGGAGTTACGGCCCGCCGGTGCCCAACGGCTGGAGCTGCCCCACCACTGCCCGGAATGCGGCTCAGAGCTGGTGCGCGAAGCCGGGGAAGCCGCCACCCGCTGCGTGAACAGCAGCTGCCCAGCGATCCTGCGGGGTGCCCTGCGCCACTGGGTCAGCAAAGGGGCCCTAGATGTGGACGGCCTGGGCAGCAAGTTGATCGAGCAGCTGGTGGACCGCGGCCTGGTGGGCTCCATCGCCGACCTCTACCGCCTGGATGGGGCCGTGCTGGCCAGCCTCGAGCGCATGGGCAGCAGGAGCGCCGACAACCTGGTGGCCGCCCTGCAGGCCTCCAAGGCCCAGCCCTGGCACCGCCAGCTC
>JBEIQU010000127.1:0-5321 GCA_040376355.1 Prochloraceae cyanobacterium
CACCGGCGACGGGCTGCTGGCGGTGTTCGGCGCCCCCCTCAGCCAGGGCCGCGAGGCCGATGCCCGCGCCGCCCTGGCGGCCGCCCGCGCCATCCGCCATGGTATCGAGGTGCTCAACGGCGAGCTGGCCCTGGGCGGCCAGCCCCTGGTGCGGCTGCGCCTCGGGCTCCACAGCGGCTGGGTGCTGGCCGGCTCTGTGGGCAGCCGCGAACGCTGGGAGTATGGCGTTATCGGCGACGCGGTCAACTGCGCCGCCCGCATCGAAGCCCTGGCGGGTCTGCCGCTGGGCGACAGCTGCCGCATCCTGGTGTCCGCCGTGAGCAGGGAGCTGGCGGGGGCGGGAGCGGCGGGTGGCGCCGAGAGCGGCGAGGGGGGGAGGCCCTGGGGAGCGATGCCCCTGAGCGGGCGGCGGGAGCCGATGGAGATCTGGGAGCTCTGAGCGGCGCGGACCGGCGCCGCCTAGAGCATCCCCTCCGCCACCAGGGCCGCATAGGGGCCCTCCGCCTCCGCGAGCAGGGCCTCATGGCGCCCCTGCTGCACCACCCGCCCCTGATCGAGCACCAGGATCCGGTCGGCGTCGCGGATCGTGCTCAGGCGGTGCGCCACCAGGATCTGGGTGCAGGCGCGGCGCCGCAGCGCCTCATCCACCAGCCGCTCCGTCTCGGCATCGAGGGCGCTGGTGGCCTCATCCAGGATCAGGATCGACGGGTCCTGCAGCAGGGCCCGGGCGATCTCCAGCCGCTGGCGCTGGCCGCCGGAGAGGTTGCGCGCCCCCTCCGCCAGCACCGTGTCGAAGCCGTCGGGCAGGGCCTCGATCGCCTCAAGGATCCGCACTTCCCCGCAGACCCGGCGCAGCTCCTCCTCAGGCAGCGGCCGCCAGAGCTGCAGGTTCTCCCGCACGCTCATTCCGTAGAGGGTGATCTCCTGCTGCACCAGCGCCAGGGATGCCACCACCACCTGCCGGGGCACCTCCGCCAGCGGGTGGCCGTCATAGAGGATCACCCCCGCCGTGGGCTGGAGCAGGCCGGCGATCAGGTGGGCGAGGGTGCTCTTGCCCGATCCGCTCGCCCCCACCAAGGCCAGCCGCTGCCCCGGCTGGATCGTGAGCGAGAGATCTCGGATCAGGGGCGGCCGCACCGGCGCGAAGGCGAAGCTCAGATCCCGGATCTCCACCGCCCCAGAGAGGCGGGGGCGCTGCGACGGCCAGGCCGGCGCCTGCGGCGCCGCCAGCAGCGGGTCGATCGGATGGTCGAGCACATCCTGCAGCCGCAGCACTGCGGTCTCGATCCCTGGCAGCTCCGCCAGGAAGGACACCAGCCGATCCACCTCCGCCTTCAGACCCGCCGCCACCTGCTGCGCCGCCAGCAGCATGCCCAGGGTCAGCTGGCCGGCGAGCACCAGCTGAAACCCCACCACCAGCACCCCCAACGTGCTGAGCTGGCTGAGCAGGCCGGGCAGCAGGGCCAGGGCCCCCTGGTCGAGGGCAAAGCGATGGCGCAGGCCCGCCAGCCGGCTCTGGTGACCCGCGAACCGCTGCAGCACGTCCGCCTCCGTGGCGGTGCTCTTCACCATGTCGATGTCCCGCAGGGCTGCTACCAGCACCGCCGCGGTCTTGCCTGCCTCCTGCTCCAGCTGCAGGGTGGAATCCCGCTGGCGGCGAAGGGTCAGGTGTACCACCGCCGCGTTGAGCGCCGTGCCCAACCCCGCCACCAGGGCCAGCCTGGGGCTGTAGGCCAGGGTGAGCAATAGATAGAACACCAGCAGCACCAGGCCGGAAGCCAGGGGCAGCAGCCGGCCGGCGATGAAGGATGCCACCTCCCGATTGAGCAGCACCCGCTGGCTGATGTCGCCGGCGTAGCGCTGCTGGAAGAAGGGCTCCGGCAGGGCGAGCACATGGCGCTCGAAGGCCAGGGCGCCGCGGCTGTCGAGCCGGCGGCTGAGGTGGCGGCTGCCCAGGCCCTGCAGCTGGGCGGCCGCCCCCTGCAGGGCGATCATCGCCACCATCAGCCAGAGCAGCGGCTTGAGCCAGGTCTGCAGGCCCGCTCCCCACACCTCATCGATGTAGATCTGGGTGAAGATCGGCAGCGACAGCTGGGGGCCGATCAGCAGCAGGCTGGCGAGCAGGAAGAACAGCGCTGCGGTCTTCTCCTCTCCCAGCCGCCGCAGCACCAGCGACCAGGCCCCCGGCAACCGTCCGCCGCGGCGGAAGCCAGGGCCCGGAGCAAGCTCCAGCACCACCCCGGTGAAGGCGCCGCGAAAGGCGCTGAGGCTGAGCCAGCGGCGGCCGATCGCCGGATCGTTGATCGCCACCCGATCGCCGCGGAAGCCCTCCAGCACCACGAAGTGGTTGAACCGCCAGAACAGGATCACGGGCATCGACCGCTGGCGCAGGGCCTCGATCTCCATCCGATAGCCCTTCCCCTCCAGGCCGTAGAGGGCGCCCGCCCGCAGCAGGCTGGCGGCGTCGCTGCCATCGCGGCTGACGCCACAGGCCTGGCGTAGCTCCAGCAGGGGCACCTGGCGGCCGTGGTGGCGCAGCAGGATCGCCAGGCAGGCGGCCCCGCATTCGCTGGCCTCCATCTGCAGAACCGTGGGGGTGCGGGCGACGGCCATGTCAGTAGATGCCGCTCACGTCGCGCAGCAGGGGGATCAGGTAGCTGATCGGCTGCCGCCACTCAACGAGCACCGACACGTCGGTGCCGGTGCCGGGGGAGAGGCGCAGGTCGGGACCGAGCCCACCCCCCCAGTCGTAACCGTTGCGGGTGCGGGGATCGCGCTGCAGGCTGGTGACCGCCTCGATCAGCGGCTCCCCCGGCGCTCCCGCCGGCTGGATCGCATTCACCAGCGCTTCGAGGCCCAGCCGCTGACGCAGGGCCTCGCGGCTCACCGGCAGGGTGCGCAGGCGCAGGATGCGCCCCTGGATGCCCCCGTGCCGCTGCGCCTTGGTGGTGGTGGGGGTGACGCGCACCAGCTGGCCGGGCTTGAGGCGCTTGCCGTCCTGGCTGGGGAAGTAGGCCAGGCTCACCAGCTCGCCGCGGCTGTCGCCCCGCTCTAGTGTGAAGATTGTGGTGCCGGCAGTGACCACGGCGCCGGGCTGGACCAGCCGCTCCACCACGCAGCCGCCCAGCGAGGCCACCACCACGGAGTCGCGCTCGTATTCGGCCTGTTGGCGCGCGAGGGTCAGCGCCTCGTCATTGATCGCCTGCTGGCGCTGCGCGGCCTCCCCCAGCTGCTGGCCATCGAGGCGCTGCAGCTCCCGCTCCTTGTCCACGAAGGTCTGCTCGGTGATCGCCCCGCTGGCGCGGTAGGGCAGCAGCCGCTCCAGATCCGTCACCAGCAGCGCCCGCTCCCGCTGCGCCTGCAGCCGGGCCGCCCCATCCTGGGCCCGCAGCTGGGTCAGCCGGCGTGCGGCGGCCGCCAGCCCGAGGCGCAGCTCCACCTGATCCACCCGCGCCATCACCTGGCCGGCGCGCACGCAGCCGCCCTCGCGGCTGAGAATCTCCAACAGCGGGCCGCTGCTGCGGCTCTGCACGGGTAGCAGCGACTCGGGGCGGAGCAGCACC
The DNA here is from genome assembly GCA_040376355.1 of Prochloraceae cyanobacterium. Classification (GTDB taxonomy): domain Bacteria; phylum Cyanobacteriota; class Cyanobacteriia; order PCC-6307; family Cyanobiaceae; genus Vulcanococcus. The sequence continues at coordinate 3,564 of JBEIQU010000127.1, forward strand.
CCCCGACCCTGGAGGCGCACCGGCACCCGGCCCAGCACCCCCCAGACCAGGGCGCCGCCGCTCACCAGGAGCAGGGCGGTGAGCACGCCCCACCAGCCCGGGCGGAGCAGGGGCAGGGGCTGGTCGAGGGGGTCGCGGGCGGAGGCGTGGTCGAGCGCCTCCTGGCGGTATCGGATCATCGGCCAACGCTCACGGCAAGGGGGAGGGGTCGGCAGCCAGCTGGCGCTGCATCAGCGCCGCGAACGGGCCGGACTGGGCGATCAGCTCCGCGAAGCGGCCCTCCTGCACGATTCGGCCCGCCTCCAGCACCACGATCCGGTCGGCGTGGCGCACGGTGCTCAGCCGGTGGGCGATCACCAGGCGGGTGAGGCCGAGGGCATGCAGGCTGCGGCTCACCCGGGCCTGGCTGCGGTTGTCGAGGGCGCTGGTGGCCTCATCGAAGATCAGGGCGCGCGGTCGGCGGGCCAGGGCGCGGGCGATGGCGAGCCGCTGGCGCTGGCCGCCGGAGAGGCTGCCGCCCCCCTCCGGCAGCAGGGTGTGCATCCCCATCGGCAAGGCGCGAATATCTTCAGCGACGGCTGCCTGCTCGGCGGCGCTCCAGGCTTCCTCCAGGCTCAGATCACTGCCGCCGGCGATCACCTCCTGCAGGCTGCCCGCCAGCAGGACGGTGTTCTGGGGCACCACGCCGATCTGGCGGCGCACCAGGTCGATGCGCAGCCGCTCCAGGGGGCGGCCGTCCACCAGCACCCGCCCCGCCACGGGCCGCTCCAGGCCGAGCAGCAGGCGCACCAGGGTCGACTTGCCGCTGCCCGTCGGCCCCACCACCGCCACGAATTCCCCGGGGCGGATCGCCAGGGTCAGGTCGTCGAGCAACCAGGGGCCGCTTTCGCCGTAGCGGAAAGACACACCGTCAAGCGCCAGGGCGCCCCGCAGGGGCCCGGGATCCAGGCCCGCCTCAGCGCTCTCCGGCTGGGCCTCCAGCAGCGGCCGCGCCCGCTCGAGCAGCACCGGCAGTTCGAAGGCCTGGATCAACAGCCCGGCGCTGCTGGCCACGGCGCCGAGGAAGGTGGCGAAGGCGGAGAAGAAGCCGAGCAGCTCGCCCACGTTCGGCACCGACAGGGCCTGGTTGCGTCCCGCCTCCGCCACCAGGCGGGTGATCACCAGGAACAGCAGCAGGGTGCCGACGCTGGGGAGGAGGGTGGTGAACAGGCCGGCCAGGGCGGTGCGCTCCTCCACCGCGTAGCCCGTGTCGATCCCGGCGCGGTAGGGGGCCCACCAGTGGCGGGCGGCGGCCTCCTCCACCCCGGCGAGGCGCAGCTTGGCCACGTTGCCGATCAGCTCCAGGTTGCGGCTGTTCGCCTCCCCCTCCTGCTCCTCCCGCCGCCGCTCCAGCCGCATCGCCCCACGCCCGATCCAGACGGTGCTCCCCACCAGCACAGCGGCCAGAAGCAGGGCCAGGGCGGTGAGCGGCACGCTGATGCGCAGCATGAACAGCAGGAAGACACCGCTGAGCAGGGCCTGCAGCGCCCCGCCGCTGAGCAGCGACTGGAGCTGCTCCTGCAGCTCGGAAAGGGCGCCGAAGCGCAGGCTCAGGTCCCCCACCCGGTAACGGCGGAAGAAACCGGTGGGCAGGCTCAGCAGCCGCAGCAGGGCGGCCAGCTGCAGCCGCTGGCCGCCCTGCTGCTGCACGGTCACCAGGGTGCGGGACTCGGTCCAGCGCAGGGCCACATCCGCCAGGGCGGCGACCAGCAGCAGCGC
>JBEIQU010000245.1:0-2985 GCA_040376355.1 Prochloraceae cyanobacterium
ACCACTGCATCCAGGCGTTCCAGGGCCCCCTCCGGCAGTGCTGCCAGGCGCAGGCCGCCGGCGCCGTTATCCGGCAAGGCGGCGCTGAGCACCACATGGGGCTGCAGGCTCCAGAGCTGCTCGGCCACCACGTCGGGCAGGGCGGCCCTGAGGCTGCCGCAGCCACTGGCGCTGGCCCCCAGCAGCGCCAGGGGTGCTGCGCCGCGGTAGGCGGGGCTGCCGGCGATCACCAGCAGGCGTCCGCGCTGATATTTGGCGGCGGCGGGGTCGAGCCGTGGCCAGGGGGCCGACATCAGGTCGCCCTCCTGCAAGGCCAGCGGTTGCTGCAGGGGCAGTGTCTCCAGCAAGGGCTGGACGAATCCCAGGTCGATGCGCTCCAGCTGCCCCAACCAACGCAGGGCGGAATCCTGCAGCCAGCCCTGTTTGATCAGGCCGATGGCCAGGGTGAGGCCGGCGCTGGCGGCGCAGCGCCCCAGGGGTTGGCCGCTGTCGGCGCAGAGGCCGGTGGGGCCATCGATCGCCACCAGCAGCCCCGGTTGGTGCCGTTGGCGCTGCTCCAGCAGCGTTTCCAGCGGTTCGCCGGGGGGGCGGCTCTGGCCGATGCCGAACAGGGCATCGATCCAGATGGATCCCTCAGCGGGATCGGGCGGGGCGGTGAGTTCGGGGATGCCCAGCCATCGGGCGTGCTGGCGGTGCGCCGCCGTCAGGGGTTTGTGGTGCTCGAAGGGGCTCCAGGTGCGCACCGTCACCCCCGCCAGGTGCAGTTCGCGGGCCACCACCAGCCCATCGCCGCCGTTATGGCCCGGGCCCACCAGCACCAGTGCTCCGCGCTCGCGCAATGGCGGCCCCCAATCGTTCTGCAGCAACCGGCGCGCCACCGCCAGCGCCGCTTTTTCCATCAGGGCTTCCACCGGCAGGCCGCTGGCGAACAGCTGCGTCTCCAGCTCCGCCATCTGCCGGCTGCTCACCAGCAGGTGCGCGGCATCACGGGCGGGCCAGGCAGGGGCGGGCAAAACAGGCGTGGCGCTCACGGTTCCATGATGGAGAGATGCTTCAGATCCGGCCGCACGGCCGGGTCGATTGGTTGGTTTGGCCCGTTTCTCTGCGATCCCTGTTGCCGCGGATTCCTCGGTGGCGGCTACCCCGGCCGGGGCGGCGGCCCTGCAGCGCCTGGGTAGCTGGCCCGGGGAACACCGGGTGGCTGTGGGCCTCTCCGGCGGGGTGGACAGCTCGCTCACGGCGGCGCTGCTGGTGGAGGCCGGCTGGCAGGTGGAGGGCCTCACCCTGTGGTTGATGAGCGGCAAGGGGGCCTGCTGCGCCGAGGGGTTGGTGGATGCCGCCGGTATCTGCGAGCAACTGGCGGTGCCCCACCATGTGGTGGATTTCCGCGAGCATTTCAAGGCTCAGATCGTTGATTTCTTGGTGGAGGGTTATGGCTCCGGTGTCACGCCGTTGCCCTGTTCCCGTTGCAACCGAGAGGTGAAGTTCGGGCCGATGCTCGCCTGGGCGGAGCAGGAGCGCGGCATCGCCCGCATCGCCACCGGCCATTACGCCCGGGTGCTGCATGGCGACCAGAGCCCCAACGGCCGTCACCAGTTGCTGCGGGGCCTCGATCGCCAAAAGGATCAGAGCTATTTCCTCTACGACCTGCCGCAGGCGGTGCTGGGGCGGTTGGTGTTTCCCCTGGGGGAGCTCACCAAAGTCGACACCCGCGCCGAGGCGGCCCGCCATGGGCTTCGCACCGCCGACAAGCCCGAAAGCCAGGACCTCTGCCTGGCGGATCACCACGGCTCGATGAAGGCGTTTCTCGATGCCTACCTGCCGCCGCGGCAGGGGGAGATCGTGCTGAGCGATGGCCGGGTGCTGGGCACGCACGACGGCATCGAGCACTTCACCATCGGCCAGCGCAAAGGGCTGGGCGTGGCCTGGAGCGAGCCCTTGCATGTGGTGCGCCTCGATGGCGCCCTCAACCGGGTGGTGGTGGCCCCCCGCAGCGAAGCCGCCCGCCCCGATGCCCTGGTGGGGGCCGTCAACTGGGTGTCGATCGCGCCCCCCAGCGAATCCCTCGAGGTGGAGGTGCAGGTTCGCTACCGCAGCGGAGCCGTTTCGGCGCTGCTGACCCCCCTGCCCGCCACCGAGGCAGACGCCGCAGCCGAACGCCCACACCGCTGCCGGCTGCAGTTCGCCGAGGAGCAGTTTTCGATCACCCCGGGCCAGGCGGCGGTGTTCTACGCCGGCGACACCGTGCTGGGGGGCGGCTTGATTCAGGGCTGAAGCGCGCCTCCCTGGGGAATCCTCAAACCATCGCTTGAGATGGGGATCGATGGTGCCGCTCGCGATGGCCGGCAGTTTGGTGCTGCTGCTCAGCAGCCTGTCGGTGCAGGGGATGGTGTTGCAGGGGCGCCAGCTGCAGGCGCTGGAGTTACGGCGTCAGCAGGGGCAAGATCGCCTCGCCTCTGCCGCCCAAGTGCTGATCGCAAAACTGCAGGGCCCCGCCAGCTGCCTGCGGCCGGTGGCCTCCAGCGGTTGGATCCGCGGGGCGTTGCCGCCCGGGTGCCCAGCTGAACTGGATCCCGATTCCCTGCGCCATCCCATGGTGGATGGCTCCGCCGTGGAGCTGATCCAGTGGGATCCCACAACGGAGCCGCCGGAGTTGTGGCTGCAGGAGGCGCCGGCTGGTCGGCAGGGGCGCTTTCAGCTGCGGCCCACCGGCCTGCAGGCCCTGGGGGGCTGACCGTGCTGGAGACATTGGTGGCGGCTGTGTTGTTCGTGTCGGCGGCGGTGGGATCGCTGCAGCTGTGGGGTGCGGCCGCCGGCGGCAGCCAGGCGCAGCTGCAGCGTCAGGGGCTGCGGGATCTGATCGAGCGCGATCGGTTGTTGCTGGAGCGGCATTGGCGTCAGCAGTGGCCGCGAAGCCAGAGCTGCCCCACGGCTGAGCAATTGCGGGCCGCGGCGATGGCGTTGCCGGCGGCTGATCCCTTGCAA